>CAZGRB010000152.1:0-5506 GCA_964527695.1 uncultured Ruminiclostridium sp. | reverse complement strand
TGTTTTTTTCGGATTTGTAATAATGCAATTTATTGATTTCGGCGGAACAATTGAGTTCTGTCTGTGGGCACTTGCTTATGCGATAATTTATTGCATTTCAGTTTTTGTTTTCGGGACAGTAAGGGAAGAAAAAGAATGGTTACTGAACTGTTTTAAAAAAAGGAGCAGGTTATGATTTCTTTTCTGAACAAAGAAAATTGTTGCGGATGCCGTGCGTGTGCTGCTGTCTGTCCATGCAATGCCATTATTATGAACAGTGACAACGAAGGCTTTCTTTATCCTGTTGTGGATGAAGCTGTATGTATTGATTGCAATAAATGTGTAAGTAGCTGTCCTGTAATCAATTCTTCGGAGAAACCTTCTGAAAATCCATCGGCTTATTGGGCGATAAATTCTGATGAAAAAATGCGTGTGGAAAGCTCCTCGGGCGGAGTTTTTACCGTTCTTGCAGAAAAAACGATTAATAACGGCGGAATTGTTTTTGGTGCAGCCATGTCTGATGACTGCAGAAGCGTTCGTCATATATCTGTTGATAATATTGATGAGTTACATAAACTCAGAGGAAGTAAATATGTTCAGAGCGACATCGGAGATTCATATAATCGTGTAAAAGAATATCTTGACAACGGAAAAGAGATTTTATTTTCAGGTACTCCTTGTCAGGTTGAGGGTCTGCTGGGATTTCTCGGAAAGGATTACGAAAATCTGATTTGCATTGATCTGATATGTCATGGCGTTCCGTCCCCGAAAGTCTGGGAAAAATATATTCAGTACGTTGAGGATACTGTAACATCACGTACGGAAAGCGTATCTTTCCGTTCAAAAAGATATGGATGGCATAAATTTTCTGTTTTGTTCTCTTTTGAAAATAAGAAAGAAAATATAAATACATTAAACGATGATTTATTTATGAAGGCATTTCTGAGGGATATCTGTCTGCGTCCTTCCTGTTATTCCTGCAAATTCAAAAAACTCAATCGTCAGAGCGATATAACATTGGCTGACTTCTGGGGAGTTGAAAGGCTTCTTCCCGAAATAGATGATGATAAAGGCGTTTCGCTTGTAATCGTTCATTCCGCCAAAGGCGAAAGCCTGTTAAAGTCCGTTGAGAACAGGCTGAAATCAGGAAAAACCGATCTGGATTCAGCACTGAAATATAATACTTCTATGTTGAATTCGGTGAAGGCTCATAAAAATCGCGGCCTTTTCTTTGAAAAAATGGATGATGTGGAATTTTCCGAGCTGGTGAGTAAGTATGCAAATATTTCTTTATACAGTAGAATCAGAGGGAAATTGGGCAGGATTAAAAGAAAAATATTCGGAAAATAGCAGGAAAAAGCCCCTTCACGGGGCTTTTTTCTTGCTATTTTTCATTATTTATGATATAATCAATAAAAACAAACATTTGTAAAAACTACCAAAAACAAACTGCAAAATTTATGCAGAATAACACCATAAATATGGTGATGTTCAGACGTATATAAAGTGTAAGGGGTGATGACGGTATGACAGACAGCCGCTTTGAAAGCTGTATACTGCTGATACAGCAGGGCGACAAAGGCGGTCTTAAAGAAATCTATGACGGGTATGCAAAAACAATTTATTCCGTCATGCTGTCGGCGGTAAAGAATCCGTCTGACGCAGAGGATTTAACCTCGGATTTCTTTCTGAAGCTGTGGGAAAAGCTTGCGGATACATATAAACAGGGTAACGGGCATAAGCGCTGGCTTGCAACTCTGGCACACAATATGGCGGTTGATTTTCTGCGGAGAAACAATCGTATAGAGCTTACCATAGATACCGACGAGGAGGACAGTCCTCATACCGAACCTGTCAGCAGCGATAACTGCGAAGAAACCGTCATCGGCAATTTATCTGTAAGGGAAGCACTTGAAAAGCTTTCATCGGCTGAACGTGAAATCGTCAACCTTAAGCTTTTTGCAGGCTTTACCTTTGAGGAAGTTGCAAATATTCTTTCTATGCCGCTCGGCACGGTTACTTGGAAATATCGCAGAGCAATCGACAAACTCAGCAAGTACGTGAAGGAGGTGTGGAATTAATGAACGAAAACAAGTTAAAAGAGCTTTACGAAGCGGAAATCAATAATTCCGCACCCGATTTTGATAAGCTCTGGGAAAAGATTGATAACAATCTTGCACCCAAGGAAATTATTGCCCCTGAAATTGCGATTACCCCCAAAAAATCTCCCATGAATGCGGTAAAAGCCATTGCCGCGCTTGCTGCAGGTCTTGCGCTTGTAGCGTTTGTTCCGTCTCTTTTTTCGACCAATCAGCTTTCCGCTGATATGTCTGAATCGGCAGGTATGGCGGCCGATGCGCCCGCTGATTCCGCAGATATTCAGAATTCTGTAAATATGGAAGATGCTTCTGATGATGCGGCGGATGCCATGGAGGAAGAAGCTGTTTCGGACAGTCTGAGCGAAGATGTGCAGGAAGAAGAAATGCTGCTCAGTTACGAGGATTTAAGCTTCAATTCCTATTCCGAAACAGTATACACCTGCACAGGCACGCCTCAGGGCGGAGAATATTTCGTTGAAGACGAGGTTCTTGCCGACGCTGATTATATTGTCAGTGCGGTAGTAAGAAGCGTATCGCTCAGCGAAGACGGAAGCAAAATCCTTTACGAGTTGGAAAACAGTGTAACTTACCCCGAAATCACATCGGAAACAATTATCGTTGAAAGCTGTTCAGCCTATACGATGAAACGAGGCAGGGAATACCTTATTCCCGTTGCCGAAACTGCCGACGGCTATCGTACCGTATATGACAACATCCCCCAGATTGAATTCACGGCAGACGGCGGACTTGTTTACTACAATGGCTGGAGCAGTCTTGACGACAGCACCTCGCAGAGTATAATCTATCCGCAGAGAACGGTTGATGATTTCTTCTATGACCGTATGAAATTCTCGTATTCGGGAGATTACTCAGCAATGATTCAAAAATTCTATGATGCGAAAGAATTATAATTGCATCAGAAAGTGAGGACATTATGAAAAATACATTAAAGAAAACCTTATCGTTAATTACAGCATTATCTGTTCTGACCATGGCAGGCTGTTCATCGAGCTCTACCGAAGATGCTATGACTGGTTCAGCTCTGCAGGATGCCAACGGCGCTGCGGGAAATTATTACTCCGTTGCCGACAGTGCAGCTGAATCATTTGAAATGGGATATGAAAATGCCGTCAAAGGAGAAGAGTTCACAGACGGCATATATGATGAAGAGATTGACTTCAACACCGAGGAATACAACGCCATAAAGGAAAACAGCTATATGAGCGTTGCGGCAAATCCTCTTTCCACCTTCTCCATTGATGTAGACACAGCGTCCTATACCAATCTCCGCCGTATGATAAACGATGGCGGATATATTGACACCGATTCAATCCGAATCGAGGAAATGATTAACTACTTCAATTATGAATATCCTGCGCCAAATGCAGGTGAGCCTTTCTCCGTAACAACAGAAATGGCCGACTGTCCCTGGAATGACGAAACAAAGCTCCTTTTGGTAGGTCTCCAGGCGGAAGAAATTGATATGTCTGAACGAGCTCCCATGAACATTGTATTTCTCATTGATGTAAGCGGCTCTATGTACAGCGAAAACAAGCTTCCCCTTGTTCAGAAATCATTTGCTCTTCTTACTGAAAATCTTACTCCGCAGGACAGAGTTTCAATCGTAACCTATGCAGGAAGTGACAGGGTAGTGCTTGAGGGCGCAGACGGCAATAACAAGGAAGAAATCCTTGAAGCAATCAACTCTCTTGAAGCAGGCGGTTCAACCGCAGGTGCTGACGGCATAAATACAGCATATAAAATTGCAGAAAAGTATTTTATCAGCGGCGGAAACAACCGAATTGTCCTTGCAACAGACGGAGACCTTAATGTAGGTGTTTCCAGCGAAAGCGAGCTTACAAAGCTGGTTGAGAAGAAGCGTGAAACAGGTGTTTTCCTTTCTGTTCTCGGCTTCGGCACAGGCAACATCAAGGATAATAAGATGGAAGCCCTTGCAGATAACGGTAACGGCAACTATGCCTATATCGACAGCGTTCTTGAAGCTAAAAAGGTACTTGTCGAAGAAATGGGCGGCACACTTTTCACAGTGGCAAAGGACGTAAAGCTTCAGCTTGAATTCAACCCTGCATATATCAAGGGCTACCGACTTATCGGCTATGAAAACAGAATGCTTGCGGCTGAGGACTTTGAGGACGACACCAAGGACGCAGGCGAGATCGGCGCAGGTCACAGTGTTACTGCCATTTATGAAATTGTAACAGTTGACAGCCCTATGGAACTCAGCACCTCCGACCTTAAGTACAGTGAAACAAGCGGTGAAGAAAACGGGGAAATGCTTACAGTTTCCATACGTTATAAGGAACCTGACGGCAATACAAGCAAGCTTCTTGAATATCCCGTAGCGGAAAGCGCATACTCCTCATCAATGTCTGCAAATCTTACATTCGCTTCGGCAGTTGTACAGTTCGGACTTGTACTCCGCGACAGCGAATACAAGGGAACGGCAACCTACGATTCAATACTTTCTTCACTTGAAAATTATGATTACAGCAGCGACAGCTATAAAGCGGAATTTATTTCCCTCGTAACCGAAATGAAAAGCAGAAACAACTGATATTACCTACGCCTGCGGAAGCAACAGCCTCCGCAGGCGTTATTTGTTTTTCAAAATTAATGAATATTATTCAAAAAATATTGATTTTTTTATGAATATAGTGTATAATAATGTGTGGTTTTAATATATAGAAAATTTCGGAGGTAAGCTGTGGAACCAAGAAAAATAACCCCTGTACGTAAAACACAGATAGACGACAGAAAAAGAGTGCTTGTAGTGGATGATAATCCTATTCTCCTGAGAACTGCAAAGGAAATGCTTGATGAACAGTATCAGGTTTCTATTGCCGTATCAGCTGAACAGGCTTTTAATTCTATTTCGAGAACCCTTCCTGATATTATTCTTCTTGATTATGAAATGCCGTTTACAAACGGCGTGAAGGTGCTTGAACAGCTCCGTGGAAATGTAAATACAAGTAATATACCTGTAATCTTCTTTACAGGAAGCGCTGACAGGGACATTGTTGAAAAGCTTGTAGGGCTCAGACCCGACGGATATCTTCTGAAGCCGCCGAACAAGAAGAAAATGCTCAGTGTTATTGAAAGAACACTTAACCCTGAAACCGATGCATTGGACGACCAGACAACTGAGGTATAATTATGCTTCACATTTTTATTATTAATCCCTTTGCGGGTAACAAGACTTTTGCCGACGACCTCAGAACAAAGCTTTCATCTGTCAAGGGACTTGATTATTTTGTATTCAACACACGCTATGCAGGCTACGAAACAGAGCTTGTCAAAAAAATTCAGCACATATTCAATGGTGAAAAACTCCGCTTTTACTGCTGCGGCGGTTCAGGCACGATGAGAAATATGCTGAATGGTTTTGATGACCTGTCGAAAGTCGAGAT
>CAZGRB010000151.1:0-5510 GCA_964527695.1 uncultured Ruminiclostridium sp. | reverse complement strand
GAAATCCACGGACAGGCTTTCGCCGTCTGTTTTTCCCGAAAAGATATCATATGCCACATTATCATAAATATATCCTACCGCAACATATTCGCCGTTCCGGTCAGTATGGTATTCTGCGGTTAAATCAGCGTCAATTGAAATTGTAACACTCTGATTTTCCGCAAGCTCAAAGCCGTTCCCTGTCACTATTGTTTGACCGTTGATGTAAGCAATTTTTTCGACTGTATATTTATTTTCGGCGGTTTTCTCAAACGGAACAGACCACAGCTCGGTAGCAATTTCCTGCTTTATCAACCCTTCGGCTATTGGCTCTCCCATATCTTCAATAACCGTAAAGCCGTCAATAGGCTTCTGGGGAATAGGCGTTGCATAAACTATCTTGTCAGGGTCGATAACAATTCCCGTTGTTGTGTAAATAAACTGGTTGAACTCAGGGGATTCAGCCGCCGCGGTTACGCCAAGCGCCATTACTGCCACGGCGGCAGCTGCAATAACAGCAGGCTTTTTTATATTCTTTTTCTTCTTGTTTTCCATTTTTTCTGTCCTTTCCATAACGCTTTTTAAAAGCTCGTCGTTACTTTTAAGAGGAGAAACTGCGGAAAACGAGGTCCTAAACATTTTATTCAGATTCATCATAGCCCTCCTTCAAGAGAATATCCTTTAACCGCTTTCTGCCACGGGAAAGATGAGAAAGCACCGTATTTTCCTTACTGTCCGTGATTTTTGCAATCTCCTTTGCCGTGTAACCCTCGTAATAGTGCATATAAAGGGCGATACGGTAGTCGGATTTCAGCATAAACAGGTATGTAATAAAGCTGTCCCTTTGTTTTTCGTCCGTGCCTATATCCGTTGCCGATTCAAGAGGCAGAATCTTCTTATACCAGAATGAACGGAGCTTATCCTTGCAGAGATTTGCGGTAACTCTCAAAAGCCATGCCTTTATATATTCGTCGGTGTCAAAGCTTTTGCCGCTGAGATACAGCTTTATAAAAGCTTCTTCCCGTATATCCTCGGCGTCGGCATAGCTTTTCATATAGCAGAATGCAGTCTGAAAAACACTATTTCCGAACAGCCCGATTATTCTGTTCAACTCGTTTTCGGTCACTATGTTTTTCCTCCTTTTTGAAGGCCCTTCACCTATAATACGAATCAATTAAGGCAGATTATTGCACTCATGAACAATTTTTGTAAAATTTCACGGCGGAATCGCAGACTTGCGACTCCGCCGTGAAGCTTTTATTATATTTAGTGTGCCTTACAGAAGGCGGCACGTTTATTTAACGATAAGTACAAACGATATTGTCCATTTTCTCTGCGTCAGCGGCAACTGAAGCGGCAATACGCATACTTTCGTTTGCTGTATTTGTATTGTAGGAGATAACCTGGGAGATATTGTCGATATGGTTCTTTACCATATTTATGGACTCTGCCTGATTATGGGTCAGGGTGTTGATATTGCCTGCGTGCTGTGCGCTCTGCTCAGCTGTAACGATAACCTCGTTCATCTTATCTGCAACTACATCGGCGATTTCTCTGCCCCTTGATACAGCGGCGAGGGATTCATCAATAAGAACGCTGGTGTTCTGAACCGCTTCTGCACTCTTGTTGGCGAGGTTTCTTACTTCGTCCGCAACAACTGCGAAGCCCTTGCCCAGGTCGCCTGCTCTTGCGGCTTCAACAGAAGCGTTGAGAGCTAAGATATTTGTCTGGAAAGCGATATCCTCGATAGCCTTTACAACATTCTGGATTTTTGCGGAGGTTGTTTCGATTTCTCCCATTGCCGCAACCATTTTCTGCATTTCCGCCTGACTTTCGCTGAGAAGCGCTCTGCTTTTTTCAGCGGTCTTTGCGGTTTTTTCCGCTTCGGCAATACTGTTGTTGTTTTCGTTTGTAACGGAAATCATTTCTTCCGTAATACGCTCGATTTCGGTCATCTGTTCTTCGGAAGAGCTGCTGATATTAGCGGCAACCTCCTTCATATCAGCGGAATACTTGTTTACAGCGGCGGAGATTTCCGCAATCTGTTCAACTACCTGACGCTGATTGTCTGCGAGAACAGTGCTTTCGTCCATCTGAACCCGAACCTGCTGCAAAAGCTTTTCTGTTTTGCTTTCGGCAGCCTTTACGCTTTCAATCTGCTTGATTGAGAAATTAACCACGTATCGGATAAGGAATGCGCCGATGTTGATGCCTGCTACACCCTTAAGCAGAAGCCCCATATCTGCGCCTGCGTAGAAGGTGTCCTTGAAAGCAAAGGCAAAGATTGCAGCTACGTCCATAATTATCCAGTGGATATAAAGGTTGCGCAAAGAGAGGTATACACCGCCCAGAGCCATAGAAGCAAGCATAAGAGGGAACATGGTATGTAATTCGCCCTTTACGGAGGAGGTTATGATAATTATAAGGAGCTGAATCTGTGTAAGGAATGTTCCGATAGCTACAACGTTCAGTTTATTACGCATAAGGTTTGCGACAAGTCCTGCGGCAATACCTGCGGCGATTATAATTACGCCGATGACAAATGCGGAAGAAATAAAATTAAGAATGCCGAAAATAAAGCATACAGCTACAACCATTATAGCGTGCGCTTTTATAATTTTTTTGTTGATAGAACCTGATAAATCAAATTTCTGAGCCATAAAATGACCGTTCCTTTCCTTAATTCGTCAGACGAATGTTATTACATAAAGTTTATCATAAAATCCTTATTTTGTCAATTGCAACACACAAAAACGGCGGAATTTTTGATTCCGCCGTCCAGCCTGTCTATAACCCCATGTACCGCAAAAATCAATAAGCCAGAACCCCTTTTGCTTACTTCGTCAAAAAGCCCTCAACGCACATGAGTACGTTGAGGGCTTTTTTCTTCTTATACAAGTGCCTTTCGCAGGCTGTCATTTTTAATTTTTTGCAGAATTTACAGCTCAGGAAAGCTTATCAATTGTATAAAGCTTTATTGCAGCAGCATTTTCTGTTAAGGAATATGCTTCGCCTTTAGCCTTGAGGGATTCTTCAAGCTCGCTGCTCTTCATATCATAAAGAACAGATTCGGAATATTCAGCCATAATATCAGCGTCAGCTGAAATGTCAAGCTTCTGTACAACATAGTAGCTTATTGCTGTTGTAGTTGTGCCGTCGGAAGAAGTTGTTTCCTCGGAAACGGTGATAAGCTTGTTTTCGCCGTTCGCCATTGCGAAAACGTCGGTTACATAGCTTTCGGAGGGGTATGCGTCAGAAACGGAAACAACGGACTGAAGCGCAGACTGCTCAGAAGCGGCAACAACAACATCTTCGGGGAGAGTTCCGTCGTATTCTTCGCCTGCTTCTTCAGCTTCCTTCTTTGCCGCCTCTGCTTCGGCAACAGCCTCAGCCTGATCATATGCCTGCTTTACTTCTGTAAAGGCAGTACCGCTGTTCAGCATATCAACATAGTCCTGAGCCTTACCGTATGCGGGGTCAACCTCAAAGGAAAGCACAAGCGCATAGTCGTTTAAAATCTTAGCGTTGATTTCCTCTGCGGAAACCTCAAGCTCGCCGCCCTCGCCGTAGAGATGATTGAATACGGCTTCCTGCTTATAATATAAAGTCTGAATTTCCTTATAGGATTTTTCTCCTACGCCCTTGGATTCGTAGTATTCACCGATTGTATCAAAGCCGTAGATGTACTGTGCATAGATATTTTCTTCATCCCATGCAGAAGTAACATACTGATTGATTTCAGTCTGCTGTTCTGCTGTAAGAGACAGACCGTATTCGTCAAACGCCTTATTAGCGGCAACGTGGCTTCTGCAAAGCTCTACTGTCTTGTTCTTTATCCATTCCTCGGCATTGACACCCTCGATTGTGTAAGCCTTGATATCAAAATCATCAGCGTACATATCAAGGTCAGGCTGTTCCTCTGCAAGAACAGACTGTGCCTCGCTGAGCGCTTCCATCTGATAGCAGATGTATACACCTGCGGGAACTTCTGTACCGTCGATTGTAAGCGCTGTGCCTGTGGTATTGCTGCAGGAGCAGGCTGTAAGGACAAGTGCACCGCACAGAACAGCAGCCGCAGCTTTTTTAGTCATCTTGTTCATTGTGTTTTTCCTTTCTTTTGTGTATAAATCAGCGGAGTACTGCGCCGATTTCAGCAAGTGCCTTCAGCACCTTTTCAACTATCTTGTCAGCTTCTTCTGTTTCCATTGTCTTATCCGCTCTGCGGAGAACCAGCTTATAGGAAACGCTCTTCTTGCCCTCGGGAACACCTGCGCCCTCGTAAAGGTCAAAAAGTGTAACCTGTTCAAGATTCTTTGCGCTCTTTTCGATTGTCTCGATAATATCGCCGGAAGCTAATGTCTTGTCGCATACAAGGCTTAAGTCACGGGAGATAGCAGGGAACTTGGGTAAAGACTTGTACTTTACGTCAAGCTGAGCATTCCTGAACATAGGCTCGATTGCGAAAGTAGCAATGTAGATACGTTCCTTTACGCCGTAGTTAGCGGCAACCTCAGGGTGAATTTCACCGATTTTACCGATTTCTGTATCACCGATAGTCATGACAGCGCATCTTCCGGGGTGGAAGGTTGCGTCGTCCATGCACTTTGCGAACTTTACCTTTAAGCCTGTCTTTGCGAAAAGCTCTTCCGCAATACCCTTAATTGTAAAGAAGCTTTCGTCTGCACCGTAAAGGCCCACGCAGAGAACATCCTTTTCAACGGGAAGGTCATTTACGCTTGCCTCAGGGTAGTATTCACGGCCGATTTCAAAGAATCTTCCGCTCATGTTGCGGTTATTTATGTTACGGACAACAAGCTCCATCATAGAAGGAATCATTGTTGTACGCATAACGCTTGTGTCCTCGCCGAGAGGGTTTGTAAGAACAACGCTTCTTCTCTTATCTTCTGCAAGACGGATTTTTTCATACCACTTGGGAGAAATAAAGCTGAAGGTCATTGTCTCGAGACAACCCTGTGTCAGCATGATATTGATGAGCTTGTCCTCGAACTTCTGTTCTGCTGTAATCTTTGCCTGAGAGGAAAGAGCGGGAACAGTGGAGGGGATATTGTTGTAGCCGTAGATTCTTGCGATTTCCTCGGCAATATCGCAGGGAAGCTCCATGTCGATACGAACGCTGGGAACAGTGATTTCGTTTGTGCTTCTGTCGTAGATGTAGCCCAGTCTTTCGAGAATACCGATCTGTTCTTCCTCGGAAATATCAGAGCCCAAGAATTCATTGACCCACTTCCAGTCGTGCTTTAACTTGTGGGGAATCTTATTGGAATTGTCAATGTCGATAACGTTTCCTACAACCTCGCCGCAGCCAAGCATTTCAACCAGCTGTAATGCGCGGTAGAGAGCGTCCTTTGCGTTGATAGGGTCGATGCCCTTTTCAAAGCGGGAGCTTGCTTCTGTTCTTTCGCCGATCTTCTTTGCGGTACGTCTTACGGATACGCCGTCGAAGCAAGCGGATTCAAAGATAACCTCGGTTGTGTCGTCCCAGATACCGCTGTGCTCGCCGCCCATAACGC
>CAZGRB010000150.1:0-5549 GCA_964527695.1 uncultured Ruminiclostridium sp. | reverse complement strand
GAGTAACGGCTTTAAATTTCCCGTAAAGCTGCGTCAAGCGTTAAATCGCAGCTTCAGGTATTTTACCGCGGTGGATTTTTGCGCTGAATGGTGTCTTACTTAACGATGAACTTGTTTACAGCTTCCTTGAGTTCTGCTGCGTCATCTGTGTGAGCGATGAGCTTTAAATTCTTTTCGAGATCAATGCTGAAGATACCCATGATAGACTTTGCGTCAATTGCGTATCTGCCGCTTATGAGGTCGATGTCATATTCGAAAGACATAACTGTGTTTACGAAGTTCTTAACATCTTCGATTGTTGTGAGTTTTACATTGAATTCTGTCATGGTGTGTTCCTCCTGTTAACTTAATTTACTTTCTTTTGTTCTACATTTTTAGTTTATATTTAAAGTTACGGTGGTTACATTTCCGTAACCTTTACCCATATAATAGCACAAAATCGGGAAAAGTCAAGGGGGTTTTTGAAAATTTGGTGTTTTAGCAATAAACAACAAACTGACTGATAAGTTTTTGTGCAATATTACAAGAAAGGACAAGTCTGTTAATGCTTTTTAACATAAAAACCTTCGGTTGTAAGGTCAATCAGTACGAGAGTCTCGGTATCTCTACCGCCATGCGAAAAGCAGGCTTTGAGGAGACTGCTGACGAAAAAACAGCTGGGATAATCATAATAAATTCCTGCTCGGTTACAGGCACAAGCGACAAAAAAGCCTGTCATGAAATCGGACGGATAAAAAAGCTTAACCCTGATGCGGTTATCCTGCTTGCAGGCTGTTTCCCTCAGGCATTTCCCGAAGAAGCTGAAAAATCGGGTGCGGATATTGTCACGGGAAATGCTTCCAAAAGCAGTATTCCCCGTATTATTGAAAAATATCTCAGGGACAGGGAAAAAACAGTTGAAATTCCGACCATGCCTGCAGCTTATGAGGGTATGGAGCTTTGCCGTCAGGGCGAAAAGACCCGTGCGTTTATAAAAATCGAGGACGGCTGCAACCGTTTCTGCTCTTACTGCATTATTCCGTATGCCCGCGGCAGAGTCCGTTCGCGTAGTCTTGACGATATTGTTTCCGAGGTCAGGGAATGCGCGGCGGCAGGACAGAAGGAGATAGTTCTTGTAGGAATAAACCTTTCCTGCTACGGTCAGGATACGGGCAAAAACCTTGCCGATGCGGTTGAAGCGGTGTGCGGTATTGAGGGCGTGGAAAGGGTGCGTTTATCATCCCTTGAGCCTGAGCTGCTTGATGAAGAAATGCTGTCACGGCTTTCTGCACAGAAAAAATTATGCCCCCATTTTCATTTGTCACTGCAGAGCGGAAGCGATGCAACCCTTAAAAGAATGAACCGTCACTATACCGCTGACGAATATTACGGAATTGTCTGCAATATACGCAGGCGTTTTCCCGATGCGGCAATTACAACCGATATTATGGTCGGTTTTGCAGGTGAGACGGATGAGGAATTCCTTGAAACCTGCCGTTTTGCGGAAAAGGTGGGTTTTGCAAAAATTCATGTATTCTCATACTCAATAAGAGAAGGTACTGCCGCCGCAAAGCGCACTGACCATGTTCCTGAAAATATTAAGAATGAGCGGTATAGAATCCTGTCGGATATTGACAACCGCCTGCACAGTGAATTTCTTCGTTCGCAGATTGGTACAATGCAGGAAATTCTCATAGAAAAGCGGAAATCTCCCGATTATGTCAATGGTTATACGCCCAATTATACGCCCGTACGTATTTACGGCGAGGATATCCCCCGTCACAGTATTGTCAGGGTGAAAATTACGGAGGCGAAAAACGGATATTGTAAAGGGGAGAGATTTTAACATCACAACTTATGTCAAGATTTTCTTTTTTCTTTTTGGTATGATAATAACCGAGGGGAGGGTAAGCCTTGTACGAATGGAATGAAGCAATACAGAAAATGATTGACTGGATAGAAGAGAATATAACCGACAAACCTACGCTGCAGCAGATGTCGGAATATATAGGTTATTCTCCGTATTATTGTTCAGTCAGGTTTCATGAGATATGCGGCATGACAATAAAAAATTATGTGGCAGGCAGGCGTCTTGCACGTGCGGCGATAGAATTGCGTGACACTGATGAGAGAATTATTGACATTGCCGTAAAGTACGGTTTTTCTTCGCAGGAATCTCTGACGAGAGCATTCCGTTGGCTGTTCGGGTGTACGCCTGCCGCTTACAGAAAAAAGCCTGTACCTGTTGCGCTTCCTGTTCATAAGGTTATTTTCTTTCCTGAACATTATCAGGCACTTTATGAAAAAGGAGAAGCTATTATGAGTAACACAGTTTTAACTGAGCCTATTGTCAGAATACAGTACATCCCTGCTCACAAATATATCGGAATATGGGAGGATAAGGCGGCTTATTACGGTGATTTCTGGGAACACCATGATTGTGATGAGGTCTGCGGTACAATCGACAGCCTGAGCAATGTATGCGACCCTATTGTTACGGGACATACTGCGGGCTGGTTTTACACTGAAAACGGTGAACGCAGATATTTCTACGGCACAGGTGTTCCTGCAGACTATGACGGCGAAATACCAAAAGGCTTTGAAATCCGTGAAATTCCCGGAAGCTATTACCTTGCTTTCTGTCATCCGCCCTTTAATTTTCTGAAGGATAACTGCGAGGTTATGGGCAGGGTGGAAGAACTTGCGTGGAATTACAACATTACCGATTACGGTAACGGCGAATTTGAGTGGAATGAAACAGATTGTCAGTGTTATCAGCGGCACTATCCTGAGGGCATCGGCTATGAGGTTTTAAGACCTATACGAAGAAAATAAAAAAACAGGCGGCAGTCGCTCCGTCAGCGATAAAGAAGTTTCACGAAACATTGGTTTAAGACAAATACAGCGGATTAAAAAATCGGCGGTACAGTATGCACCGCCGATTTTACTTTTTACAATTTAAACAAATATATTGTCAATGTTTTGTACTTTAACTGTCATTTTTATTTGCAAGGCTCATTTAGCATCTTAACACATATTAGAGGGTATCTTAAAGATATTTGTTGTTCAATTACTATTTATTCCTTTTGAAATCTTTTTGCTTTGAATAATCCTCAGCACTATTATTAACAAAATTATTAATATATAATGCTTAATACTCCAGAAAGCACTGCCAATCCCCATATCGAGATTTTGAACAAAAATACATATCATTGCATATATCTCTTTGACAACAATATATCCCATTATAATGATACTCAGCAAAAAGTAAACAAATTGACCAAAAGTTATTTGGAGTTTCTTTGCTTTTAAACTGTTTTTTATGGACATAAAAGACTGTCGTCTTAAATTAGGGATTTTCATAATAGTGGCAAGAACAAAATAACCATCAAGGGGCATTAATGGGCAAAGATTAACAATTACGAAAATCAAATTTATATACCATACATAATTTGAAATCGATATTAATAGGTCAGAGCAATTATTCTGAATAAGAATTATTGAAGCAATTATTCCCAAACAGCAAAGGATGAAGTTGATTATTACACCTGAAAGCCATATATGTATGCGAGCCTTTGGCTTAACCGTATATAATCCGGGAAGCCTAATATACACTATGGGACTAACATACAGGTACAACGACAATGACAATTTTCGTGGTGTTATACCATATTTGCTTGCTGTAATTCCGTGAGCAACTTCATGCAGTGATATAGTCATTGTCATTATAAGAAACATAGTAACAAAATTTCTAATGTAATTATCTTGAAATCCCAGCAAACTTACTGAAGGTACATATTGATGGTTAACACTGGCAAAGACAACAGTGAATAATATCAATATAACTGCTATTATTGTTATCGGTGTGGACAGAAAAGAAAAAGCTTTAAATAATTTTTGGCATTTTTCTATATTCACATCGACTATTTTCAAGCCAACCGTTTCAAATTCACTTTTTTGTGCATTGTCGTTTTGTTCTTCCAATAAATCCGCGTTTGTCAGAACAGCATACAATTCAGCCGAATTAATTGAAACTCCTGTTTCATTTTTCACATATTCGTTGATATCTTCAAAAGAACGTGTTCCATCCATCATTTTTATTGTTTTTAGAACAGTGTCCTTGTTGCTTGCGCCAACCTCTATAAACCTATCTCTTTTTATGCTGCCGATAGCGTATTTATCTTCCTTATCTTTATATTCGTAAAGAAGATAAGACTCAATATCTTCAACTACACAAGGTAAATTCATATCTGCTCCTTACTGTACAAGTTTAGATAGTTCAATCAAAACTTTTTCTGTCAGTGCTTTCTGCATCTCACAGTCTTCGTCAGGAGTGCAAAACACATTGTTTGAATTGAAATAATTAGTTCCTAAACAACCGGAACAAATCCTGTTATTAAAGCAATCCTTGCATTTCTCATGTTTATATTTACTAAAATTACAGAATGTTTTTTTCAATTCGATAAACTTGGAGTTATCAAATATAAGTGTTTCATCGAAAATATTTCCCATTTTGTACTCTGGTATATCTGTAAACATGAAACAAGGATAAACATCGCCTTTACATGAAACAGAATAGTTGGATATTCCTGCTTCGCAAAGATACTTGTTGGATTTTTTGGTTTTTAAAGACTTGATAATTCTATTGACAAAGGAATAGGAATAATCTTTTCTGTTCTGGTTCATCTCGTTAAAAATTTCTTCAACGGAAGCAGTAAAATCATCTCTGTTGCTAAGCTTATAATCTACCGTATTATCACCAGAAACAGGAACAACATGTACGTTAGGTATTTGAAGCTCATCCTTTATGTATCTTACAGTATCCGTAACAGAATATCCATTCTTTAGGTGGTTGGCATTGAACGTAACCTCAGAAGCTGTAGGTTTTATTGAATGAGCATTATAATTTGAAATGTTTTCCAGTATCTTTTCGAACGAGCCGTTGCCGTTATTATACACACGCATACTATCGTGTATATTCTTAGGACCGTCAATGCTGAATGTCAGCGAAATATTATACTTGCTGATGGTTTCTGCCAGCTTGTCCGAATATATCGTTCCGTTAGTAATTGTTCCAAAAACAGGAAGTGTATCGATTTTTCCGTTTTCATATAATTCGGTTATATACTCGCAAACAAACCTAATGGTAGGTTCATTAAGCAACGGTTCGCCGCCAAAGAACTGAATCACCTTTATACCTTTGTATTTTGAGTAAAATACATCCAATACTCTTTTAGCCGTAGCAATATCCATCAAACATTCAGAAGAAGAGTAACTTCCTCCATCAGCGTAACAGTAGCGGCAGTTTAAATTACAGCTGTTTGTAACATTAAGGACAAGCCTGTAAAGACTATCAGGACTTTCGCCAGTAATATCTTCAACATTGTCGCTGTTTATTGTTTGATTCAATACTTCAAAATCATCTTCGGATATATTGTATTTCTTCAATATATCCATTTTAGGAGTATTATTTTGCATATCCTGAACAGCATTCTTTACATTCTCGTTAACGCTGAAAAATTTTAACGCATTACTGATAAACATAACATATGCGTCTGTCGATTTTTTTA
>CAZGRB010000149.1:4663-5553 GCA_964527695.1 uncultured Ruminiclostridium sp. | reverse complement strand
TAGGAGAATCATCCATACCGTCAGCAGCACAAGTTACGGATACACCGTTCTTGAAATCCCATACAGGAATCATAGTTGTCTTGAGTTCCTGGAGGAAATCGAGGTGTTCGTCTGTCCAGCCATAGTCTCTCTTGGACTTTTCTCTCTGTGTTGCAACAACGCTTTCATCCTTGGATGCGATAAGTACGCAGTTTGTCCAAGCTGTAAAGCCGTCAACGTTCTGTGCACCTGCGCAGAGCATGTAAGCGTCCTGCTTCATAGCCTGATAGTAGCCGTCAGCATCGGGGTCACGAGGATAAGGAACGAACCATAATTCGTCATCATCCCATTCGTATCTTTCTCTGTACTTAATCCAGGAGTCAGATTCAAATGCCCATGTACCGTCGAGGAAGAATAATGTGTCACCGTTGAACCAAGCTCTCTGGTTTGTGGAGTAGCCGTTGAGGTCCCAAGGATAACGATAGTCTTCTGTTGCAAGTGTTTCGATAAATGCCATACACTTTTCAACTGCAGGGTCATTTAAGTGATGAACGAGCTTACCGTCTTCGATAGATACAAGGGGAGTACCTGTTGTAGCAAGGAAGCCGTCGGGAACGTTCCAGCCGTCGATTACATACTTGCTGTCGCCGCTGTTCTGGAATGTGTCAGCCATTTCAAGGAACTTATCCCATGTCCATTCGCCGTTCTTGTATAATTCATAAGGATCGTCAAGACCAACTTCATCAATGATGGTCTTTCTGTACCATAATACGTAGTTGGGGTTGATGTCTACAATAGCGCACCAGTTCTTGTTGTCCCACATGAAGTCGTCCATTACGTCACGGTACTTTGCCCAGTCTTCTGTTGTTGTATCAATGATTCCGTCAATAGGCTGGAACATATTCATGTAC
>CAZGRB010000149.1:0-4653 GCA_964527695.1 uncultured Ruminiclostridium sp. | reverse complement strand
ATGTACGCGGAAATGGGGAAGTAGCCGATTTCAAAGGGGAAGATGTCAGGAGAGTCGCCGGAAGCAACTAACTGACCAAGCTTATCATAACGGTCAGCGTAAGCTACGTTTGTCCATACGAAGATTTCGTTTGCGAAATCAGCACCGTAGGAAGCATCGCCTTCTTCGGGAATACCATACTGTGTCTTGAATAATTCAGCTGCTGCCTGTGTTTCGTCAATATCCCACCAAGCAAGCCACTTAATCTTCTTGTCAACTGTAAGATCAAGCTTTGTGTCTTCAGCAATGTTTCCGACAGCTTCCTGAACAGCCTCGTCAGTATCAAGTGTTGTTGTAGCTACTGTTGTGGTTGTTGCAGCATTAGTAGTTGTGGAAACTTCTGATCTGCCGCTTCCGCTGTTACAGCCTGCAACTGAGATGACTGTTGCTGCAGCAAGAACGGAAGATAAAATTCTCTTTGTTTTCATCATTAACCTCCTGAAAAATTAGTGAGTTTATAGCAAAATATATAAACACCTACAATAAAATTATACCAGTTACAAAAGCTATTGTCAATCTGCGTATGATAAAATTTTAAGGTTGCTTTTTTGTTTAAAAGTTACAAAATTACTTAATAACTCCGCTTAATTAACTTTATTAATTGTATTTAACGTTAAATCATACCGCTTATAAGCGTTGTATAATAGTCAGCTAAGGTGCTGTCGCTGTCATCACTGTCGGCAGTAACCGATGAAGCGTAGGAAGAAACGGTTGACGCCGCAGAAACGACCGTGGTAAGAAAATCGTCAGGGATAGTGCTGTCTGCCTGGCCGTTGTAGGAAATATAGCCGTTATCATAGGTAATTCCTGCCGCAGCAAGCTTATCGCCCGCTGCAGTAAGCGCCGCAGAAAAGGCTGTGCGGTAAAGATATGCGGAGGAGTTGCTCTCAGCACTAAGGCGTGTTATCAGATTATTATAATCGGTTACAAAATCAGAAACCGCCGATACATTCTGCGCTCCTGCTTCATTGAGACTTATAAGCATTGCCGCCGAATCAGACAGGCTGTCTGCAGCAGTTTTAAGCTGTGATGTACTGTTGCTGCTGTAACCTGAGAAGCCAAGCATATTGAGTACTGCGCTTGCAGTGGTGTCCTCATCGCTGTTCTGAAGGGCATAAAGAAGGGTGCTTCCGCTGATGGATGAAACACCGGAAGAATTGCCGTAATTCCCTGTGGCGGAAACAACTTTCGTTTCGCTGCTTTCCACGGTCATATATCCCCTCAGGATATCAGAAAAGCTTTCAGACGAGGAAGTGCCGCCCTGAATGGACTGTTTTGTGCTTTCAATTTTCGCACGTACTGCCTCACCGATTTTTCCGTATTCATAAATCTGCATCTGCCTCGCCTCCTTATTATAATTATATCATTAATGCAGGATTTTTTCAATAGTTTTTGGTATATTTCAACCCATAAATGCCGATAATAGCAAAAAATAAACGAAAGGAAAATACTGATATGCAATTAGACGGCTCAAAAACACTTGAAAACCTCAAAACCGCCTTTGCAGGCGAATCGCAGGCACGCACAAAGTATACAATCTACGGTGAGATTGCCCGAAAGGAGGGCTACGAACAGATTGGCGATATTTTCGACCGTACAGCCGCAAACGAAAAGGCTCACGCAGAGCTTTGGCTTTCGATTATGAGCGAGGGTATCCCTGCAAATACTCAGAAAGCACTTGAAAATGCGGCGGGGGGCGAGCATTATGAATGGACGGATATGTATGCTGACTTTGCAAGGACAGCACGTGACGAGGGCTTTGACAATATTGCCGTGCTTTTCGATATGGTTGGTGCAATCGAACGTGACCACGAGGCACGCTACCGCAAATTCATCGAGCTACTGTCACAAGGAAAGGTATTTACGGAGGATGGAGAATCAGTATGGATATGCCGTAACTGCGGTCATATTCACCACGGTAAAACTGCTCCGCAGTTCTGCCCCGTATGCAAGAAACCGCAGAGCTACTTTGAAAGGCCGTGCGAATGCGGAGACTGCAATTGTAACTGATAAAGACGTTGTATATAACAAAACCGCCGCACAGACAAGCTGCGAAAACAAGCAAGTCTATCGTGCGGCGGAATTTCCTCAGGCGGTTCGCCTGAACCAAGAAGCCGGACAGCATACGCTGTCCGGCAATCGAAAAGATTTCGTTCTGGCGGGGATTGAATCCCGATTAGCCCTTTACAGAACCAAGTGTTACACCTGCTACAATGAACTTGGAGAAGCAGAAGTAAACGATGATTACAGGGAGGATTGAAAGAGTTAATGCCATGTAAACGTGACCTAAGTCTACCTGACCGTTTACGATTGTTCTTAACTGAGCAATCCAGAGGGGCATTGTCTTTACAGAATCCTTGGAGAGGATTAAAGCAGGCATAAAGTAGTTGTTCCAGGAAGATGTGAAGGAGAAGATAGCCTGAACAGCGAGAGCCGGCTTTAAGATGGGAAGGATGATTTCGTTGAAGGTTCTGAATTCATTGGAACCGTCGATACGTGCAGCCTCAACGATTTCGAGAGGCAGAGAGCTTTCCATGTATTGCTTCATGAAGAAGAATACAGTAGGAGCTGCAATTGCAGGTACGATTAACGGAACGAATGTTTCAGTAAGACCCCAGGAGAACATCTGGTGATAGAAACCTACCGCAGAAATCTGAGTAGGAATCATCATGATAAGTAAAATAAAGTGGAACATGAAGTTCTTGCCATGGAAGTTATAAACATGAATACCATAAGCAGTGAGTGCAGAGAAGTAGATAGAGAGCAATGCGGAAGAACCTGCAACGATAAAGGAGTTCAACATACCCTGACCGATTAATACTGTCTTATCTGTAACTGCATTCTTGAAGTTGGTAATAAGAGAATTACCGGGGAGAAGTGAGAAGGATCTCTGAATTTCAACTGTATTACGTGTTGCGTTGATAATCATCATGTAGAAGAAGAAAATACAGAGGAGTGCGAAGATAGAAAGTACAATATAGCATACTATACGATGAATGGTAAGAGATACGCTCTTATCTTCGTCGTAAGCATTCATTCTTGCTTTTGATTTGGAAGCCATCTTACTTTCCTCCCTTCTTGGCAGCCTTTAAAGCTCTCTTCTTTTCACGTCTTTCAACACCTGCGTCAGTGAAGAAATAGTAAACGAAAAGGCTTAATGCCGCACATATAATGAAAATAAGTACACTTAATGCACCGCCGGAACCAAGGTCCTTGGTTGTACCACCAATCTTATCGTTAAGGAATACGATGAGAGTCTTACCGCAGTTTACAGGACCTTGACCCTTAAGTAAAATCTGAGGTACGTCGTACATCTGGAGACCACCGATAAGGGAGGTGATGAGAACGTAAATAAGGATGGGGCGGATGATAGGAAGAACTATCTTCCAGAAAATCTGGCTTGAAGTACAGCCGTCAATTTCAGCAGCTTCTACGAGAGATGCGTCAACACCCATCATAGCAGCCATAAGCAAGATTGTGGTATTACCAAACCACATCAGGAAGTTCATTAGGGCAACCAACCCTCTGGAAGCCCATACATTATCAAAGAATATAAAGGGCTTGCCGTCATTAAATGTCTTAATAATGTCGTTGATAGGACCGCTCTGGTCGAAGAGAAGAACGAACATCATAGCGAAAGCTGCAGCCATGATAAGGTTAGGCATATACATTACTGTCTTGAAGAAGCCTAAAGCCTTGAGGCGGAGTCTTACGCTTGTAAACCAGTAAGCGAATAAAAGGGAAATAATGATCTGGGGAATAAAGCCCATAATCCACATAATGAGAGTATTACCAAGATACTGGTAAATACGGCCATCATTGAAAAGAAGTTTCTCATAGTTTGCAAGACCAACAAAAGTCTCGCCAGTGTGACCCAGTTTCTGAATCTTCTCAAAAAAACTATAATAGAAAGTCTGAAGCAACGGCATCAGCTGGAAAATTACGAAAACAATAACGAAGGGTGCAATAAACACATATCCCCACTTTTCGTAGCTGATACTCTTTCTTTTCTTAGGCGCTGCAACGCTTGAATTAGCCATACGCCGAAATCCACCTTTCGATTTTTTGTATAAAAAGGGGAGTAAGACAATATAAAACTATCTTACTCCCGATTTTTAGTTATTTATTACCGAAGTAACGTTAGTTCTTACGCCTGGGGAATTGTTAATTCAGGGAAAGAGTCGCCGATTGTAGCGTAGAAGTTAGCAAGAGCTTCTTCCTTAGTAGCGTTACCTGTGAAGTAGTCCTTCATGCAAGACTGGAACTTTTCGTTGCAGAGCTGGTCATATTCGGACATATTGCTTGTATCGATGTTGGGAGCTGCAGCTGCGAAGAGAGCAACGTGGTTCTGACCGCCAAGGAATGCGGAACCGTAGGAAGCATCGTTAGCAATTTCGTTCATAGCAACGGAGTTGTTTGTGTAGTCCTGAGTATCGAGTGTGATCTGCTTCATTGTAGTTGTATCACATGTCATTCTCTTCATGATTTCAGCGATAACTGTGGGGTTATCTGTGCCTGCTGCTGCGCAGAGCCATGTACCGCCCCAGTAGTAAGCCTGAGGACCTTCGCAGACTGCGTAGTCGCCGAAGATACCGTTACCAACTTCAGCAACGC
>CAZGRB010000148.1:0-5592 GCA_964527695.1 uncultured Ruminiclostridium sp. | reverse complement strand
TTCAAGAACGGTGTATCCGTAACTTGTGCTGCTGACGGTATGGATGATTCTCCTACACGTGCAGTTCTCTGCCGTCCTTACACATTCGCAGGCGAAACCTATACACAGGTTCGTGCTGAATGGGAAAACATTATTGACGCTCAGGTTAATGAAGCTAACGCTAAGTTAAGCAGCTGATTGAACTGAATACAGTACATAAGCCGCAGGCAATTGCCTGCGGCTTATTGTTTATGCGTTGGGATTCAGACCTTGATGAAAATAACAGCAATACAGGAAATGACAAATTATTGTTAATATGGTATTATATATTCAGCTTGCAAGCAGTACAGAAAGCGAGGAAACAAAATGGATAACCGAAAAACAGTTCAAATGGTGCTGGATTATATCGAAGACAATTTAAAGGCGGAAATTTCTGTATCGGAACTTTCGGATATGACGGGATATTCCTTATATTATTTTTACAGATTATTTCAATCGGCGGTAGGAATGCCTGTAATGCAGTATATTCTCAGAAGAAAGCTTTTATATGCAATCTATGATATCTCAAATGGAATGAGCATGATAGAGGCGGCACTTCTTTACGGATTTGAAACATATGCCGGTTTTTATAAGGCGTTCAAGCGTGAAATCGGTTATACTCCATCGGATTTCCTCAAAAGATTTAAGGTTAAAAGACCTTATGCTATTAATCTTTTTAAGGAGGAACATATTATGCTGACACATAAAAAGATAACGGAAATTCTGAAGCACTGGGGCTTGCAGAATGAATCAATCAAGGATATATACTACGAAGAAACAGGCGAACGCCACGAGAATACGTATTATATAGGCGATAAATATGTTCTGAAAGCCACAGCCAATTTGGGCGAACTGAAAAAGCAGATATCGCTTACCGCTGCAATTTCAGGTGCAGGTCTTTATGCGGCTGATGTCGTTAAAACAACCAATAATGAGGAATATATTGCCGACGGCGAATATTATTTCATTCTGACGGAGCGACTTGACGGAAGTAAGATAAAACCTGATAGGGTGTATTCTGACGGATATGCTTCTGATGCACGTTTTATTGGTGAAATAATAGGGCAGCTGCATCTTGCGTTAAAGAATGTTGACGCTGTTGTAAATGATGTTGATATATTCGCTGATGTAGTAAACTGGGCTATGCCCAAAGTCAGGGAAATTGTCGGTTTGTCTGATAGCTTATGCGAAGAGTATACCGCAGATTTCGGTGGCCTTTACAAAAATCTCCCCAAGCAGATAATTCACCGTGACCCGAATCCAAGCAATATTATTACCTGTGATGACAAATGGGGATTTATTGATTTTGAGTTGTCTGAAAAGAATGTGCGCATCTTTGACCCTTGCTATGCAGCGACAGCGATTTTATCCGAAACCTTTGCTGAAAAGGATGAAAACAAGCTGGAAAAGTGGGTTGATATTTACAAGGAGATTGTTATCGGATATGACAGCATTGTAAAACTGTCTGAGGATGAATTCAGAGCTGTTCCGTATGTTATGCTGTCAAATCAGCTTATAGCCACAGCGTGGTTTGCCGAGCAGGAAAAATACAAGGACTTTTACGAAACGAATATCAAAATGACAAGGTGGATAGCTGAAAATTTTGATAAGATAAAACTATTATGATGAATAAACAGGCGCACGGTTGATTTAAGTGTGCCTGTATTTTTATGCGGCGACACGCCTGTTTTGGTAAATACCTACATAATATGCACAAAAAATACCATATACTTTTGTACACATAGTACCTTGTAATGCAAAGTACCTTGTGCTATAATAAATACAACAAAGTACTTTGCGTCACAAGGTACTGTGAAAAGAAAGGTAGGTATGAAATGAAATCACAGCTTAAACGAGGAACACTTGAGCTTTGTGTGCTTTCGCTGCTCTGGAGAGGAGACTGCTACGGCTACGAGCTGGTAAACAGGATTTCAGATGTTATGCAGATAACTGAGGGAACAATTTATCCTCTGCTTAAACGACTAAAGGATAACCGCACAATTGACTCATATATTGTAGAATCACAGGAAGGGCCGCCACGTAAGTATTATACAATTACTGACCTTGGCAGACAGATTAAGCAGGAACAGGAAGAAGAATGGTACAGCTTCTCAGAGGCAATCAATAAATTACTTAAAGGGGATGGAACAGTATGAATAAAGCAACTTTTATGAACGAGCTTACAAAAAGCCTTGCCGAATATGGAATAAATGACTCTAGAGAGATACTTCTTGACTTTGAACAGCATTTTGAGGACGGAAAAGCGGCAGGAGAAACAGAGGACGAGGTTTGTGAAAAGCTGGGTGACCCTGTTGAAATTGCAAAACAGTATATTCCCGAGGCGGATATAAAGGTAGAGGAAAAGGAAACAAAGCAGAGCGGCTTCGACTCCAACAAATACACACAGCCCTATACTCAGCCTCAGCAGACAACAACTCCTGCGCCTGTTCAGCAGCCTCAGGGCTTTTCGCCTGACGCAGGAAAGATCATCGGCATACTCTGTGTTGATGTATTTGTGTTCAGCTGGGCGCTTCCGTCATTGATAAGTTTCATTGTGGGTCTTTATGGTTGTGCGGTAGGATTTGGTGCAGCAGGCATTGGTTCAATTATCGGCGGAACAATCATGCAGTTTGTTGACATTTCATCATGGTTCTTTACAACACTTTCCCCCATTTCCACAATTCTTTTCGGTGTGGTTTTAGGTGCAATCTGTGCATTACTCGTAATCGCAAGTATTGCAGCAACCAAGGGCTGTATAAATATGTTCAAGCATATTATTAACTGGCACAGTGAAGCATTTGTCGGCAGAAAGGTCTGCACAATCAACAATAAAAAGAACAATACAGGGGAGGCATTATAATGAAAAAAGCACTTATTATTTCAATTATCGTACTTGTAGTCGGGGCAATCGCATTCGGCATTTCCGTAGCAGCAACAGGCATCCGCGAGGGACAGGGTATCGGCATTTCCATAGGAAGCGTGCCCTTCCTCGGCACAGGCGAAGCCATTGGCTCAAACACAAAGGCAGGGGATATAAAGGCATATACCTTCAATGAATCCATAAACGACATTCAGCTGATTACATCAGTTGCGGAAACGGATGTAAAGGTTGCAGATGTGGATGAAATCAGCGTGAGATATGAAACCGAAACAGGCGGCTTTGTATTCAGTGCAAGAGTTGAGGGTGACAAGCTTATTGTAAAAGAACAGGGCGGATATCTGATTTCGATTTTCAATATAGGTGAGAAAAAATCAAAGCTTGAAGTGATTCTTCCCGAAAAGGAATATGAAGATGTAGAGATTATTACAGCTTCAGGCAATACAGATATTGAAAAGCTTGTATGCAAGGATTTCGATTCTGTTGTTACAAGCGGATACAGTAAATATGATGTTTTTGCTTCGGATATCAACATCACAACCACATCAGGCTGTGTCGAGGTAACCAACTGCACAGACCGCAAGGCAAACAAAATCACACTGGACAGCGTTTCAGGTTCTCACACAATCAGCGGATTCCTGTGTGATGAGTTCAAGTTCAACAGCGTAAGCGGCTGTATCAAGGCAGAGGGCATTTCAGGCAAGGGCAGTGCTGATATTGTTTCAGGTGAAATCAAGATTTCCTATGCTGAGTGGGACAACGACCTTAAGCTCAATGCGGTAAGCGGCGAGTTCGATATTACTCTTCCCGAAGATGCAGGAGTTGAAATTGACCTTGACGCATTAAGCGGAGAGGTTGAAGTGGAACTCAGGGAAGATGAGGACGATACAGACAAGAGCACATTCTCAGGTGAAAGCAATTCGGGTGAGCTTGGCGGCGACAACGTTCACGAGGTTAAGATTGACCTTGTAAGCGGTGACGTAAGCATTCATAACTAAGGCGAGTTTATGAAAACAATAATTATCTACGGCAGTGAATACGGCACAACAGAAAAATATGCCTTAAAAGCTGGAACAGTGCACCGACAAAATGAGGAGGAAACACATTAAAATGAAATGCACAAAAGAAAGAAAAAAGCAGCTTGAAGTTGATTTATGGATAATTCTGATAGTTACAATGGCAGTTCTGGGAATCGTGCTTATGGGCTTCGGAAATCAGATCAATCAGCTTGCGGCTGACAGTTCAGTCAATATTTTACTCAGAGTTCTTATAATCGGCTTATGCGGTCAGTTCGGAATTGCAGGGCTTGGAATAACAATTGTATGCCTTATAAGAAAAGAAAGCTTTTTAAAATTCGGGCTTAACACAAAAAATCTTTTTCCTGCACTGGGCTTAAGCCTTTTGTGCTGTGTGCCTGATTTTGTTTATTGCCTGCTCAGCGGCAGAGTTCATGCGTGGTGTCCCTTCTGGGATGTAAATACTACGCCTGAAGTTTTGTCAAGCGCTTTTCCGTATAATGTCCTTGCATTCCTTGTGACAGCATTGTGCTGGGGATTCTTTGAAGGCTTCAACTATGTTGTTATCAGAGATAAAATAAGCGAGCTGTACCCTTCAAAGTACAGATTTTTCGACTGGGGTGCTCTTGTATGTGCGGTTATGTGCATATTGGTTCATGGCGCTGTAGGTGTAACCCCTGACGCATTGATTGAAATGCTGGTAACAATGATACTTATTTATGGTATGCTTATTGTAAGAAAAGAAACAGGCAACGCATGGGGCTGTATTCTGATATTTTTTGTTTACTGGAATGCGTTGTAAAATATTTCAGCAGGAGGAAAACCAATGAAATCAATAATTATCTACTACTCCCTTGAGGGCAACACCGACTATACCGCAAAGCTTCTTGCAAAGGAGCTGGGTACGGATTTGCTACGCCTTGAGCCTGTAACGCCCTATCCCACCGATAATAAGAAATTCTTTGCAGGGGGAAAGGACGCAACTCTCGGTATTGAGCCGCCTCTGAAGCCTTATAGCTTCAACCCCGATGATTATGATACGGTTATTCTCGGCACTCCCCTCTGGGCATGGACAATAGCACCGCCCTTAAAGACATTTATCAGTGGTAACAACCTTTCGGGCAAGAAGCTTGCATTTTTCGTATCCAGCGGCGGCGGAAGCGATAAGAAATGCTTTGGAAAAATGCACAAGCTGACAGGAGCGGAAAATGCACCCTGCCTTTCGGTTGTTGATTTGCTGAAAAACAAAAATCGCGATGATATTGCTAAGGTGAAGGCGTTTGCGGAGGAGATAAGGAGAGTATAAATTGGAGGTAGTAATGTATCAACCGAAAGATAAGTCGTATGCCGTTATTGCTGTAATTTATTACTTGATATACTGGTTTGGGTTATTTTTGGCAGGTGTATTATATCAAAAAGGAATTCAAGCCGGAATGAATATTATATACTGCTTATTGTTTATAGTAGGCATTATAATCGTTTTACTTAAAGATAAAAACATCAATAATTTGGGATTCCACAAGGGAAATAGCAAGAAAAACCTTATAATAGCAACAATCATAGTGTGGGTTACATTTTTAATCGTCTGGATATTCAGCGATTTGGATTTCAGCGCTTTGGTTATACAAATGTTATATAATCTTTTTTGGTTTTTGTAATTGTATTTATCTGAACTGGTTT
>CAZGRB010000147.1:0-5735 GCA_964527695.1 uncultured Ruminiclostridium sp. | reverse complement strand
GGATATTCTGTCGGATTATGCCTTCACTTCAATTTTCTCTTCGGTTTCCTGATAGCTTAAATCCATTGCATTGAGGGCGGCTTCGTCGATGCCCTCGGTACTTTCCTTTTCAAAAATCGTGCGGACTGTCATGAACATTATCTTAAGGTCAAGGAGAATCGAGAAATTCTCAATGTAGATAAGGTCCATTTTCAGCTTGTCATAGGGGGTTGTGTTGTACTTGCCCATTACCTGCGCATAGCCTGTAAGTCCTGCCTTGGCGTTGAGACGGAAACCGAATTCGGGGATTGTCTCCTCGTATTCCTTTGCAATCTCGGGACGCTCGGGTCTCGGACCCACAATGGACATCTCGCCCTTGAGAATATTTATAAGCTGGGGAAGCTCGTCCAGTCTGGTCTTGCGGATAAATTCGCCCACGGGAGTAATTCTGCTGTCACCCTGCGCCGCAAGCCTTGCCCTTCCGTCCTTTTCAGCGTCTGTTATCATTGAGCGGAACTTGTAGAGATAGAACTCCTTTCCGCCGTATGTAAGACGCTTCTGCTTGTAGATTGCAGGGCCGCCGTCGTATGCCTTTACAGCAATTGCCGTAACAAGGAAGAAAGGCGACAGTACTATAATTCCCACAAGGGAAACCACAATGTCAAAGGCTCTCTTTATTATTCTCTGTTCAAGCTTTGCGCCGAAATTACGGCTTACCAGCAGAGGCGTATCGAGAATGTGCAGCTCCTCGCTGCCCCTGATGATGATATCTGAAATTTTCGGAGTTACATATGTAACAATTCTGTGCTTAAAACAGAATTTCAGAATATCGTTTCTCAGCTCGTTTTCCGTATCGCAGATTACAACTGCGTCGAAATTTGTAAGCTCACGGGAAATACGCTCAAAGCCTTCGTTTGCATTGATTGCCGCACAGATAATAAACTTGTCATACCGCTTGCTCATTTTATATACAAGGGAACGTGCCGATTTATTGGCATACACAAGAATCATCTTTTTCGGAGGAAAAAGTCTCGCAAAATTACGGTGTATGTAAATGCTCCAGACAAGCGTGACAATTATAACCACAGGTAATGTTGCAATCAGCGGAAGAGGATTCATCATACGTCTTGCAATAAGGCTTACCAGCAGGTATGCAATAAAATCGGTTACAATTACAGTTATAACCTGAGTAAAAACCGAATCGGTAATTCTCAGGCTTCCGATTCTGAAGCCGCCGTACATTTCTATAAGAATAAAATAAATTGTTGCATATACAAAATACAGGATTATATTACCGTTTTTAAAGAAACCGCCGCCGCCAAGAATAACGTTATAGTATTCCTCCCAGACAAAGGCAAAAAAAGATGTATACAGCAAAGTATTGAAAAGCGCATTCAGGAATATTACAAAACGTTTTACATTTGTACCAACGCCGCTTGTTTTATACATCTGACCGCTCCTTTCCTTAATTCTTTGTCAAGTATAGCACATCTTCGACAAAATAGCAATGAAAAATACTTGAATTTCTCCCTTTTAATGTTATTTTTCTGAAACGGGGTCTTTTTTTCGGTAAGTGTGCATATAAATTTAATGAAAAACGAAAAGTGAAAAATGAAAAGTTACGGTATCGCCTGCGGCGATAATTTTTGAATCTGCGCCCGTAAGGGCGCTCTTTAAATCTTCACTCTTCACTATTCACTGAGAAGTGCGGACAACGTCCGCACTGAAAAAAGCAGCGGCTTATTTCTGTGAAACATTGCAGGCAGAAGCCGCTGCGGCAAAAAATTCACCTTTATGGTCACATAAATTTTTTAAACCCATCGCCGCAAAGCGATACCACAACCCGACGAAGTCGGATTTCACCTGCCGTCAGGCAGATTTCACTTTCCGCAAAGCGAAAAATTTCACCCACCGAAGGTGGATTTCACTGCAAAAAACGGCAGGTTGTAAACCTGCCGTTTTTGCTATGCCATTTCCTTATCAACTGTAATCACCGCATTAAGATTCTCGTCCTCACGCTTTATTTTTTCGCTGATAAGCGCTTTTATAGCGTTGTCGTTCATTTTAAATCTGTATGGTACAACAATGTCGAAAATTAGGTTGCGATTCTTTACACCGTCAGTCATACGGAAATCATGCATGGAAATTTCGGGGCTTATTTCCGAAATAAAGCCTTTTACAAGCTCCTTGTACTGCTTTGCTGTTTCGTTGTTGGTTTCCACGGGATCCATATGTACCGTGGCGATTGCCGCATAACGGCTTTTCAGGTCATTTTCTATAATATCAATAAGCTCGTGCGCTTCCATAAAGCCCATATCGGAGGAAACCTCCGCATGAAGTGAAATTATATTTGCTCCTGCGCCGTAGTTGTGGACAATCAGGTCATGTATTCCGATAATTCCCTCATATCCCACTACAGTGCTTTCGATTTCATCCACATATTCCTTGTCGGGACGCTGACCGAGTAGCGGCTCAAGGCTCTCCTTTGCCGCTTCAACGCCTGCCTTGAATACAAACAATGCCACGAGTATTCCCACATAGCCGTCAATGCTGACTTCTGCAAATTCAAACACAAGAAGTCCCGCAATTACTGCGATAGTAGAAATGCAGTCGGAAAGGCTGTCCATAGCGGTTGCCTTCATTGCAGGGGAATTTATAAGCTTGCCGATTTTACGGTTGTAAAGGCAGATATACAGCTTTATCAGCACCGAAACGGCAAGTATAACCAGCGAAACAATGCTGAAATTTACCTCTTCAGGTTCAAATATCTTCATTACGGAATCCCTGAGAAGCTCGTAGCCCATGATGAAGATTACCGCCGCTACCGCAAGTCCCGCCACATACTCCATTCTGCCGTGGCCGAAGGGGTGCTCCTTGTCGGCAGGTCTGCCTGCAAGCTTCATGCCTACCATGGAAATGACCGAGGTGCCTGCGTCGGACAGGTTGTTTACAGCGTCGGCGGTTACGGAGATTGCCCCTGTGACAATACCTGCGAAAAGCTTTCCGCCGAAAAGAATAAGATTGAGGACAATGCCCATTACCCCCGTCAGCATTCCGTATCTCTGACGGACAGCAGGGTCGGAGGTGTTTTTATAATCCTTTATGAATAATCTTGTTAAAAGTGAAACCATATTTTTCTCCTTTTTTAAGGATTTTTTAAAATATACCACAAAACCCCTTTGTTAGTCAATAACTAACAAGCGGCGAGGTGTACCACCTCGGGCGGTTCACGCCTTTTACAACATGGCTAAAATTCAGACGCCTTCTGAACGGCGTGGGGCGGAAAACTGCGATTATCAGCAACTGACAGCAAAGTGCCGCTTCAGGTTCACACCTCACACCTTTTTGTAAAAAGGTGTGCCAAAAACTTTCGGTTCTCGCTTCGCTCGGCTTTAAGAAACACTTTAAGAGAATACAGACTGCCAAAAGGCGGAATTTGCCGCGGCGCTTCGCCGCCACTTGACTAATCCCGTCAGATGTGCTACAATAAACTGATATATTATGTTTAAAAAGGAGTGTTGCAGGGTGTTGTTTGTTATTGACGGACTTGACGGCTGCGGAAAATCCACCCAGTTTGAATTGCTCAAAGAAAAATTTACCGACGCACATTTTATCACCTTTCCTTATTATAATACTAACAGCGGTAAAATCGTAAGCGACTACTTAGGCGGAAAATTCCCCGAAAACAACTCTTCGGTAAGCGCTTATTCAGCAAGTGCAATCTACGCAGTTGACCGCTACACCAGCTACAAAACCCACTGGCAGGAGCTTTATGAAAGCGGCTCGCCTGTAATTTCCGCAAGATACACCACTTCCAACGCTATCTATCAGATGACAAAGCTAAAAAAAAGCGAATGGGACAGCTATCTTGACTGGCTTTACGATTTTGAATATGAAAAACTGGGACTTCCGAAACCCGACAGGACTGTTTTTCTGGATATGCCTGTGGAAATTTCTCAGAAGCTTCTTTCTGCACGCTACGACGGCGACGAAAGCAAAAAGGACATCCACGAGCAGAATGTGGATTTTCTGAAAGCCTGCCGTGAAGCGGCTTTATATGTTGCGAAGCGTGACGGCTGGATAATAATTCCCTGCAATAACGGTGACGAGCCGAGAACAATAGAAGATATAAATAGCGAACTTTGCAAAATAATAGAAAAGGACTAAAAATGCTGGAATTCAGACCTGTTCTTCTGTCGGACAAGGAATGGGCGGACGAGCTTCTCCGCCTGTCGGATTTCCGTGGCTGTGAATACACCTTCGGAAATAATTTCTGCTGGCAGAACATCTACGATATAAGGATATGCAGATACAAGGATTTTTATCTGCTGAAAAACAAAAACGGCTTCTTCTTTCCTGCAGGAAAGGGGGATATTGCCGAGGTAATTGCCGAAATCGGTCATTACTGCAAAAACGAGGGTATACCCTTCAATTTCACTACAATGAACAAGCTTTCCATGCTGGAGCTGAAGGAAATGTACGGCGACAGAGCCGAGGTTTCCACCGACCCCGATTATTACGACTATGTTTACAGCTACGAGGATTTAACGGAGCTTAAAGGCAAGAAATATCACGCAAAACGCAACCACATCGCCCGTTTTTCCGAAAACAACTGGATATATGAGGAGATAGACAGCAATAACCTTGCCGAATGTATGGAAATGAACGAGGAATGGTGCAGAAGAAATCAGTGCATGATGAACGCCGATAAAGCGGAAGAGATCTGCGCAGTAAGAATCGGGCTTCAGAATTTTGAGGCTCTCGGCTACAAGGGCGGACTTATCCGTGTAAACGGAGCGGTTCAGGCGTTTTCCTTCGGTGAACAGGCTAACAGCGACACCTTCGTGGTTCACGTAGAAAAGGCATTTACCGATTTTCAGGGTGCATACCCTATGATAAACAGGCAGTTTCTCATAAATTCCGTTCACGGTGCAAAATATGTCAACCGTGAGGAGGATATGGGAGAAGAAAATTTACGCAAGGCGAAGCAGTCATACTACCCCTGCTTCATGGAAGAAAAATTCCGTGTGCGTATCAACTGAAAGGACAACTTATATGATTTATGTATTTTTGGCAAACGGCTTTGAAGAAACTGAAGCAATCGCCCCTATCGACATCTTAAGAAGAAGCGAGCTTGACGTAAAGACTGTTGGTATCGGCGAAGAGGTAGTGGTAAGCTCCCACGGTATCGCTGTAATCCCCGACATTACCGAGGTGGATTTTATTCCCTCTGATGACATTGATATGATAGTGCTTCCGGGCGGTATGCCCGGCACTCTTAACCTTGAAAAGAGCCGCACCGTACAGGACGCAATTGATTTCTGCATTGCAAATGATAAGCTTATCGGCGCTATATGCGCCGCCCCCTCAATTCTCGGAAGAAAAGGACTTTTACAGGGCAGAAAGGCGGTATGCTTCCCCGGCTTTGAACAGTTCCTTATGGGTGCGGAAATTCCCGACGAGAGCGTTGTACGCGACGGTAATATAATCACCGCAAAGGGCGCAGGCGTTGCGGTAGAGTTTGGCCTCGCACTTGCCGAAGCCCTCACAGGCGAAGCAAACGCACGCAAGATAAAGGCGTCACTCCAGTGCAGGTAAGCAAGAAGGAGCTGAGAAAAGAGCTTCTGACCCAACGAAGAGGACTGGATATAAATTACAGGCTTGAACGGGACATTATGATTTATAATAGTCTTATGGAGCTTCCCGTGATTGCAGAGGCCGAAACCGTCTTCACCTATGTTTCCTCCGAAATCGAG
>CAZGRB010000146.1:0-5751 GCA_964527695.1 uncultured Ruminiclostridium sp. | reverse complement strand
TTCACCATTGTTTACTACTGTATGACCTGCGTTATTGCCGCCCTGTGAACGTACGACAACATCAGCTCTTGAAGCGATGATATCAATGATTTTTCCCTTTCCCTCGTCGCCCCACTGGGTACCAACTACTATACTTGCCGGCATTGCTGTTACCATTCCTTTCTTTGTTCAGGTTTATATTTCCGTAAGGTCAGATAAACGCCTTACGGGCAAAGACCTTAACCATTATAGCAGAAAAAATCTGCAATTGCAAGCTATTTCAGCTATTTTTTTAAAAAACTTGTTAAATTATTCTCAGATTGACGGAATAACCCCGTTGCTCCATTGTCCTGCGGTGGTTGTTGTCTCAGGAACAGCCTCGGGAGCTGTTGTTTCGGAAGTATCAGCCGCATCACCGGGAGCTTCATTCCACGATGAAGGCTCCGTATCTGAGGTTGTTTCGTCTGCATTTTCAGGGGGAGAAGTGGTTTCCGTGGATTCGGAATAAATTTCATCGCCAGTTGTTTCCTCAGGCATGGTTGTTTCCTCTGGTGCGTCAGTTTCTTCAGGAGCAGAGGTTTCTTCAGGCTCAGCAGTCTCTGCTGTATTGCTGTCAGTTACATCAACATTGGTAGAACCGTCGGAGGCATAGGAAATGCTGCTTCTTGAGATATAATTCTTGATACCGTTTACTATTGCATTGGCAATACCTTTCTGATGTGTTGATGAAGCCATAGCCATAGCGTCCTCAATATTGTCTACAAAGCCGACTTCAATCAGTACAGAGGGGAAGTCCTGCTGAAGGGTTACGTGATAATAGCTGTATTTTGCGCCTCTGTTCTTGTTTGCTCCGTCTGAATATACATTGCTTGTAAAATAGGAAGAAATATTGCTTGATATTGAAGCGGCAAGGGGTTGTGAATAAGATGTGAAATAGTAAACCTCCGTACCCTTTGCATTGCCTGTAGCCTTGTTGGCATGGATTGAAAGATACAGGTCACAGCCGTAGCTCCGTGCGTAAATAGGCCGTTCCTTTGTAAGCAGGAACTGACTTTCGGTTTTAAGCCTTACGACATTTGCACCGGCATCCTGAAGCGCAGAAGCAAGCTTCTTTGAGATTGAAAGTACAACCTCTTGCTCCACAACTTCACCGATTGCACCCGGGTCAATTGATGTGGATGATTTGCCGTATCCGTGACCGGGGTCGATAACAATTGTCATGCCGCTGAGTGTATTTGTCGGAACGCCGAAGGTAAGCATGAGATTGTCATTGCTGTCATAATAAGCACCGTGACCTGCATATACTCCGGGCTGTCTCAGCGTGAGAAGCAGACGGAACTTTGTACCGTTGTCCTCGGTTACCGTATCCCATTTACCTGCGCTGAATACCATATTGTTCTCAAAGGACGGTAGCTTTGTAACACTGGTTACATTCTCAAATACAATAGCAACATGGGTTGCCGTAAAGGAAGAAAGGTTATAGTCTCCGTCCCAGGCGGTATAGTAATCGTTGCCTACCAGCCTTATATTGAAGCTGGTCTTGTAATCCATCTTTATCTTAATGTAACTCTTGCCGTTTGACGTACCCACCGACTTGACAATCAGCGCATTTTTCTCAATACCGTATCCGCTTGCAAGGGTAGAAGCACTTGAAGCGATACGTTTTCCCGATTCGGTAAGGTAGTAGCTGCCTGAGGTTGATTTATAAGGCTCGATAGTACCTGCGGGAAGCTGCGAAAACTCGGGAGAGGGAATATCATCGGCAGTCTTACCGTCGTATACAATAGTATAGTCTGAATTTGTCTTTACATATGTAATGCTGTCGGATTCCTTGTAAATGGATTCAAGAGTACCGATAACCTCGCCTGTACCAACGCTGTTTGCGTCGAACATTTCCGCCTTATGTTCAATAACAGGTTCGGGCTCAGCATTTATAATAACCGCCGCACCCAGAACCTCCATACTGTAACCGCTGTTGGAGCCGTAAATCTTGATAGTGCCGAGATTCTGCTCCTGTCCGATTATGCCGTCGGGGACGGTATAAGTGCCCTTGTAGCGCACATAAGATGAGTTTGCGTCATCTTCGTCCTCATTGGTCTTGCCCTCGCTCTCTTTCATGGTTACCTTCTGCCCGTTTATCATTGCGTAGATATCCGAGCCCTTGTACGCCATAACAGAGAGATTGATTTTCGTACCGCCGTCTACCTGTAAGGTCTTGCCCTCGGAAATAGAAGCGGAAATTGATTTCATAACAACAATTTTACGTTCAATTTTATATGTAATGGTTTTAGACTTGTGGGTGAAGGTAAAGGTGTTCATACCAACGCTCAGGTCTTTTGTAAAATAGAAATTGCCCGCATCGTTAAGCTGAATGGGAGAATTATTGAAGTAAACGGGGAAGTTGCTGTCAAAGCTGCCCATAAATGTAACACTTGGCTCACTGGTAGTAAAGCTCTGTTTTACAGGCGACTGCATTTTCAGGTCGTCAAAGAGGGATTCTTCGTTAATCTGTTCGTTAAAATAGGAGGTAAGGGTAGTGGTAGTGCCGAGAGGATTCTGCATAAGACGCTCATATGAGTTAAAAACACTGCCGCTGTAGCTGTCCAGCTTTTTTGCTACCGTAAGCTGTCTGAGAAGCTGGTCTTCAGATGACCAGCCTGCGTAAGTTGATCCTATTTTTTCGTTATAGTGAACAATGTACATAGGTATGTCATAATCTGATGTAAGGTCGCCCCACCAGCCTGTAACGGATTCAAAGGGAAGAGTGCCGTCGGTAAGAGAACCGTAGGCTCTAAGCATAGCGAAATCAACATAATTGTTTTCAATAAAGCTTTTTGTGTCGGAATAACCGTCGTAGTATGCCTGAACGCTGTCCTCGGTTTCGCTTCCGTCGGGATTTACGGAGGAATTTGCCCACATATCGTTAATCATAAAGCCTACGGCAATAGAGTTGCTTGTCATATGGACAATATCCGAAGCGGTGCTGAAAAGCTGTTCTGCGGTATCGTAAAGCCAGTTCGTATAACCGATACCTGAGCCGTCATCCATGTATTCGCCGAAGGTTACGGTATTTCTGCGTATATAGTAATCGTCAAGTATGATACCGTCACAGGGATATTTGAGTGCGAAGCGGTGTACCTTTGAAATAAGTGTGTCAATCTGCTTGGAACCGTCCGTGCAGTCGGAAAGCAGATGACTTATATCCATTACCACATAGGGAGAAACACCGTAGCTGTAAGCTGTACTTACTGCAATGGCGGTAGGGTCGAACACCTGATTGTCCTCGTTCACATCAACACTGTAATATGCACAGTTCTCATAAACCGTATTGATAATGACAGTATTGAGACCGATTTCCGCAAAGCTTGAGAATATGCCTTCAAGCTCAGCTGTAACGGTTTCAGTATCCTGTTCTCCGAGACAATAATCCACCCCGGGAGTAATAACCGAGGCTCTCATATTATCAGGAAGAGTAAACATATACCGCATTTCTTCATCCTCGTAGATTACGGTATTACCTGTGTCTGTGTTGTCAGTGCTTTCCTCTGTGATTTCCGCTTCTGCGCTGTTGTTTTCAGGCTCTGCCTCGGCAAACGAGGTGATATCAAGTCTGGGTACGGCAGTAACAAGCACTGTCATACCGCATATAAGCGCAGTAAGCCTTTTTAAAATTCCCATAAAGTATTAAAAATCCTTTCTAGTCCGTAAGCAATGGCTTAAGGTTTGAGATTTCCTTGTTTATTGCGGAAGAAACATATCCGCTGGTAAAAATATAATTGTAGCTGTAAAGTACAATGCCGTCACAGCCCTGTTTACGGGCATATTCGGTCTGTCTTTTCAGCATTGTTTCCGTGTTGCACCATTCCCATTTTCCGTCGCCTGCCCACGTATCCTCCTTGCCGATTTTGTAAACCGCAAGTCCTATATAAAGTTTTACATCGGTATTTTTAACCATTTTTACCCATGTATCGGTGCATTTTTCAAAGGGCTGTGCAGAATTGTTGAAGCCGTAGTAAATCTGGGGCGCAAAATAATCAATGTAACCGCCCTTGCACCAGCTTTCTGCGTCTGCATAAAGCTGATTTATATTGTTTTCAATACTGCCCTGCGTGCTTGCACCGAAAACGGCAGAGGATGAACGGCTGTGAACTGTGTTATAGATTGCTTTTACAAGCTTGTTGCAGTTATTGATTCTGAATGACGAAAGGGAAGAATATCCGCTTGCCGAAAACGCCGCTGAGTCGAAGGAAGCGTCTGTCGTAGGATAGAAATAATCGTCAATATGTATGCCGTCAACATCGTAGTTTTCAAGGATTTCCGCAACTCCGTCGCAGACAAGCTGTACAGCCTCGTCATAGGCGGGATTGAGATACCATGTTCCGCTGACATTAACGATATATTTGCCCTTGTATTCAGAATTGTACCACTTTTTAATTGTATAGTCAGAGGAAATGCTCTGCATATCCTCATTTGTGCATAGTCTTAATGGATTTATCCACGCATGAAAGGAAAGGCCGTGGCTTTTGGCTTCATCTACCAGTATTTCATAAGGGTCATAGTCTGTTTTCTGACCCACAGTACCTGAGAGATATTTTGAAGCAGGAAAAAGCTCCGAATAATAGAATGCGTCACCGAATGCCCTTGCATGGACATAAACAGTATTAATGCCCAGTGAAACGCAGTTATCGTAGATTTTATCAACTGCCTGTCTGAATTCTGATTTGCTCTTGTTTCTGAGAAGTGTTGACATTTCAAGATATGAAATCCACACACCGCGTACCTCGTCAGCCGCCGCAGGAACATTTTTTTCTTCTTTTACAGTAGTTGTTGCGGCAGTGGTAGTAGTTGCCGCAGTGGTAGTTGTAGCTTTTGCAGTAGTGGTTTCCGGTGTTGTTGTAGTTTCGGAAGTTGTTGTTTTTGCGGTTGTTGTCTTTTCTGCCGCAGTGGTTTTCTTTGTTGTAGTTTTTTCTGTTGTGGTTACAGAGGCAGTTGTTGTAGTTTGCTCGGCGGTTGTCGTTTCCGTTGTGGAATTTACGGTTGTTTCTGTCTGACTTTCCGAGGTATCCGCTTCTGATAAATCCGTTGATTCAGCGGCAGTATCGCTGTTCTCTGAGGAAACGGATGTTGTAATCATCGGAACAGGCTGAGCCGTAGCCGCAGTAGTGGTGTTTTCCAGCAGAATACCGCTTAAATCGCCGTTATTCACTGTTGCGGCAGATTGTGTATTTTCGTGGCAGGAGCTGAGCATAAGTACGACAGCCGTAACAAGAGATAATATTCTGACTGCGTTTTTTCTCATACTTTTAACCCTTTCTGCCTGCAACGGCACATAAATATACATTATGATTATACCACCAAATGGGATTCAAGTCAATATGTAAACGGTTACCATCCTTTGTTTTTGTGAGAAAATTAACATTTAACCCCTCTTAATGTAAAAAAAGCTGTTTTTTTCTTGACAAACACTATAAAAATATAGTACAATAAAAACAGTTATTTTTTAAGGAGGCAATTAAATGGGACTTACATTGACAGAAAAAATACTTCGTGCGCACATTGTTGACGGCGAGCCTGTAAAGGGTACAGAAATCGGTCTGAGAATTGACCAGACACTTACACAGGACGCAACAGGTACAATGGCGTATCTTGAATTCGAGGCTATGGGCGTTCCTCGTGTAAAGACAGAACGCAGTGTGGCCTACATTGACCACAACACCCTGCAGTCGGGCTTTGAAAATGCAGACGACCACCGCTTTATCGGTTCAGTTGCAA
>CAZGRB010000145.1:0-5761 GCA_964527695.1 uncultured Ruminiclostridium sp. | reverse complement strand
GGCAGATGGAACTATCCACTCAATATACGCTTGTCACAGACGGCGAAGAAATACCAATGAGTGCAATAACAAGTATATAAGCGATACTGTTCTTGCGCCGTTTATAATGTCATATGTAGCGAACATTTATAAATCGCTGAAGCTTGTAACCGAGGAGACATCTGCTAAGGAACTTCAAAACTTATTGACACAAGGCAGTGCTTTTGACTCGGTAACAAAAATTGAACTTTCTGGTTTAAATCAACTCAAGGAATCAATAATAATCAACTCGCAATCTGAAGACTACAATCCTCCAGCAGTTTTTGCCCCTTCTAAAAAGATTACCGATGAAAGCGTATATCTTCGAGAGCAAAAAATTAAAATCGAGAACGCACTAAACAGACTGAAAACAGCATATTATTATGACGAGAACGTCATTGCTCCGGAAGAATACATTGCAGAAAAGCAAAAACTCTCAACTTCCTTAGCCGAAATTGAACAAAAGCTAAAAGCTACATCAGGCGAGAATGATTTTGCCAACGACAATTTTTTTGCGGACAAGGCTGCCTATTTCATAGTTGCAGATAAACTCATAAGTGAGAAGACAATCGATTACGAAAAACATATCCGCCCAATCGACAAAGGAATCCTCAAACATTTCATTAATTCAATTATAAACAAAATCGTCATAGATGACGGGAAAGTAATCTCTATTGAGTTCAAAAACGGAATCATTAATTCTTTCTTTTACAAATGAACAAAACCCCTGATATATCTCAGGGGTTTTGTTCATAAATATACATCAATATACATGAATATTCACATTTTATACATCAAACATCGAGGTCGTAGTTTGTTACAGTATATCAAAACAAAAAAACGCCAACGAACAGCTTAACAAAGCCATTTGTCGGCATTTATTGCAATATTTTCATTTTTTAAAACTACATATTTTCAAAAATCAAAAAATCCCTTTATATAGCGGTTTTTTCGAGGCCTCGTTTTCCATTTAATCTATAAACATCGAATCACCAAAAGAAAAGAATCTGTAACGCTCTTTTATTGCGGTTTCGTATGCAGCAAAGGTCTTGTCCTTGCCAAGAAAAGCACTTACAAGCATAATAAGCGTGCTTTCAGGAAGATGAAAATTTGTAACAAGCGCATCAATAGCTTTGAACTGATAACCCGGATAAATGAAAATGCCAGTGTCGTGAGTACAAGCCTTTATCTCCCCGTTTTCAAACAGCCCTGCTGCGGATTCAAGGGTGCGGCAGCTTGTTGTGCCGACGGCAATTACACGTCCTCCTCTTTCCCTGCACCGACGTATTTTTTCGGCTGTTTCTTCGGGAATTGAAAAATGCTCTACGTGCATCTTATGGTTAAGAATATTTTCTTCCTTAACGGGACGGAATGTTCCTAAACCAACGTGCAGGGTAACATAGGCGGTATCAACACCCTTTTCGCGGATTTTTGCGAACACCTCTTCCGTGAAATGCAGACCTGCCGTAGGAGCGGCCGCCGAACCTGTCTCATGACAATATATTGTATTGTATCTGTCCTTGTTTTCTAACTTTTCCGTAATGTAAGGCGGTAAGGGCATCTGTCCGATACGGTCAAGGATATCAAAGAAAATGCCGTCAAAATCAAAGCGTACAATGCGGTTTCCGTCATCTATTACTTCTGTTACTTCAGCACTTAACTCATCGGAAAAATCAACCACAGCGCCCACTTTAAGCCTTCTGCCGGGACGCACAAGGGTTTCCCAGGTGTTGTGAGAACGCTGATTAAGGAGAAGAAACTCACATACAACACCTGTATTCCGTTTAACACCCATTATGCGTGCAGGAAATACTTTAGAGTCGTTCATGATGAGCAAATCACCTGAACGAAGATAGTCTGAAATATTATAAAAAAAGTCGTGTGTAATTTCGCCTGTTTCACGATTGATTTTCATAAGGCGGGAACTGTCACGTGGTTCAAGAGGAGTCTGTGCAATAAGCTCCTCGGGCAAATCATAATAAAAATCGGATTTAAGCATATATTACCTTTCTGCATAACATTGCCGCACGCATTCAGCGTGCGGCAGTTATTATTTAATTTTCACGAAGCTTGAAGCTTGAAATAAGCTTCTTTAAAATCCGGGCCTGCTCAGAAAGCTCACGTCCGTAAACAACACTGTCTTCGGAAGCAATGGAATTGCTGTTGATGATTGAATTGATACGCTCAACACAAGCAGAAATCTGCTTTATTGTGCAAACCTGTTCCTCGCTTGCATTAACAATTCTGTCCATATTTACTACAACCGTCGAAGCTGCTTCGGAAACCTCGGTTATTGATTTTGCTGTAAGCCCTGCAATCCTGCCGCCTTCACGGACAGCAAGTACTGTATCCTTTACAAGCTTTGTGGTTGTCTTTGCTGCGTCGGAAGAACGTTCCGCAAGATTTCTTACTTCATCTGCAACTACTGCGAAGCCGCGGCCTGCATGACCTGCCTTGGCAGCTTCTACCGCAGCGTTAAGAGCAAGGATATTTGTCTGGAAGGAGATGTCTTCGATAGTCTTTACGATTTCTTCGATTTCTTCGGAAGCATCTGTGATTCTGTTCATGGAAGCCATTAGTCTGTTCATCTGCTCGTTTACATCAACAAGGTCAACATTGACACTGTTTGCCATATCCTTCATATTTGAACACTTATCAGCAGTTCCGTTTATCATGCTTGCCATGTTGTTTACAGAACCTGAAAGCTCATTTATGTTGGAGCGCTGAGCAATTGAACCGTCATTGAAAGCCTGAGCGCCGTTTGAAACTCTTTCAGCACCGCCACGTACAACGGAAGCTGAATCATCAATACTGCTGAGCTTATCACTAAGCTTGTGGCTGAGTCCGTATGTTCTGTCATAAAGCTCCTTGAAGCTGCCTTCATAGTCTCTTGCGTCATCATCTTCAGCTATGTTGAAATCACCGTTTTCCATCTGCTCCATCATCTTTATTGTATCGTTTGAAAGAGCCTTGACAGTTTCAACAAGGTGATATACCGAGCGTGCAAGCTCTGCAGTTTCATCAGCATTCTTGACAACTACAACAGGTGAAGCAGTATCGCCGGAAGCAAGTGCGTCGATTCGTTTTGTACAGGTCTTTACAGCCTTACCTATCTTTATACCGTTGTAAAGGGCAAGAGCAAGGGCAATTGCAAGGCCGACGACAGACGCAATAATTTCAATGGAAAGAATACCGTTGCACGCTCCGAGAAAATCATCAACGGGAGCTGAAACGGCAACTGACCAGCCGTCCGTTCCGCTTAAAGGTGCGTATGCCACAAAGCATTCCTCGCCCAAATCGACATTGTACGCTCTGTCACAGCCGATTTCTCCTGCTCTCATTTTTGTATGTACTTCAGCAAGGTCACTCCACTTGGTGTTTACATAGGAAAGCTCTTCAATATTGATTTCTTCGGTAATTACCGCAACAGTGGAGTCAGCAATTGTATAACCGCTCTTATCAATAATGTAGCAGATTGAATTATCTGTTACAGAAATGCTTTCAAGCATAGAGAACATATAACTTGCATCAACAACAATTCTTACTGCACCGCAAGTAGTCGAGTCAGCAATTCCGTGATACCACATAGGAGCATAGAAGCTCATTGTAACAGTACCTGTTTCATCAGCCGAAGGTGCTGTAATTGTAGTTTTACCCGACATTGCTGCAGTATACGCAGGATCACCTGAATAATCCGTTTCATCAAATATACTTTTTCCGCCGTCATCTGTAAGGTCGATAGAAACATATCCGTATCTTTCACATTTCTGGTCAATAAATGTCTTTTTCTCACCATCAGTTACGCCCAGAGGAGTAAATTGCTTATTACAGCCTATTTCATAAGCAACATTCATAACCTCCTGCAGCTTTGCGGAAATGTATGCCGAAGCAGTTTCAGCAGATTTCTGTGCAGTATACAATGCAGATTCTTCACTCTTGTTCATTGCCGAAGAAATGCCGATAAATCCGAATATGCCCTGTATTACAAGCACAACAATTATTGAGGAGACTATAAGCTTAATGCTGACCTTTTTCATATTTCAACCATCCTTGTGAAAATATTTATAAAATAATAGAAAATGCAGATAAAGATATTTTATTAATTATACCATAAATAAGCAAATTAAGCAATACATTTTATCGAATTAAATGCAAATTTGTATAATATTATCAAATTATTGGCATTTTTTTAGACTTAAAAAACAAAATAAATGACTTATTTGCACAATTTACCATAATACATATAATTGTATTCTACACTAAAAAAGGAAAAATGTCAATAGTATCACAATGGCGAAAATTGTTTAAAATAAATATTGTAAAATTCTCCTTTTTATGTTATACTTTAATTTGTATTTTTAAAATTATCTTTTAAGGAATGATGATATGAGCAAAAAAACATACGATGACAACAGTCTGGTATCCCTTAAGGGGCCTGATCAGGTACGTAAACGTCCTGCCGTTATTTTCGGTTCAGACGGTATCGAGGGCTGCCGTCATTCGGTTTTTGAAATCCTTTCAAACTCTATTGATGAAGCACGTGAAGGTTATGGCAAGAAAATAACCGTTACCCGCTTTCTTGACAATTCTGTCGAGGTGTGTGACAACGGACGAGGTATTCCTATCGATTTCAATAAAAACGAAGATAAATACAACTGGGAGCTGGCATTCTGCACCCTTTATGCAGGCGGCAAGTACGACAACAACAGCGGTGATAACTACTCCTTTGCTCTTGGACTTAACGGTCTTGGTCTTTGCGCTACTCAGTTTTCCTCCGAATATATGGAGGTTGAAGCAGACAACGGAACATGGCATTACAGACTCCGTTTTGAAAAAGGCTTCAATGTTACACAGGAAAAGGAAGAAAAAGGCTTTATAAAGAGCCGTTCCACAGGCACCACAGGTACAACCATTAAATGGAAGCCTGACCTTGACGTTTTCACAGATATAACTATAGGCGATGAATATTTCGACGATATACTCCGCCGTCAGTCCATTGTCAATGACGGTCTCCTTTTCATCTATCGTGTTGAGCAGGAGGACGGAAGTTTCTCTGAAAAGGAATACTGCTATGAGAATGGTATTACCGATTATCTTGCGGAAATCGTAGGCGAAAGCGCAATCGGCACTCCCCAGGACTGGTCTACACAGAAGCAGGGACGTGACCGTGACGACAAGGACGAATACAAGGTAAAGCTTCACGTGGCAATCGCTTTCTCAAATAAGGTGAAGCTGGTTGAGCATTACCACAATTCCAGCTGGCTGGAGCACGGCGGTTCTCCTGATAAGGCAATGCGTCAGGCGCTGGTTTCGCAGATTGACAGCTATCTTAAAACCAATAACAAATATAATAAGGACGACGCAAAAATAACCTTTGCGGATATTGAAGAATGTCTTGTTTTCGTTTCTTCAAACTTTTCCACACAGACAAGCTATGAAAACCAGACAAAAAAAGCAATTACCAATAAATTCGTATATGATGCCATGACAGAATGGCTGAAGCATTGCATTGAAGTTTATTTTATTGAAAATCCTGACGAAGCACTTAAAATCTGCGAGCAGATTATCATTAATAAGCGTGCAAGAGAAAATGCCGACCGTATCCGTCAGAACGTAAAGAAAAAGCTTACAGGTACAATCGACCTGAGCAACAGAGTTGAAAAGTTCGTAGACTGCCGAAGCAAGGATATCAACAAGCGCGAAATCTACATCGTGGAGGGTGACTCGGCTTTAGGCTCGGTAA
>CAZGRB010000144.1:0-5927 GCA_964527695.1 uncultured Ruminiclostridium sp. | reverse complement strand
GAAGGTCGTAGGTTCGAGTCCTGCCTCCGCAACCAATACGAAACCCTTTAAACAAGCTGTTTAAAGGGTTTTTTCTTTTATCGTCATTTTGCCCAAACGACCTTGCGGGCCACATTTGGGCCACATTTTATTTTAAAACTCAATAAAAAGCTCGAAATCCCCCAAGATTCTTGGAGGATTTTTTGTTTAGCTGTATTTTTTCTTTTCGTTCTTCATTATCGGTTCAAATACATCTCCGATAATTTCTGCTGCTTCTCGGTCTGCGGATTCTAGTGCATGAACATATATGGACAATGTGGTTGAAACATTTGCATGGCCTAAGCGGCTCGACACAGCGTTTATTGCAGTTCCGCCTGAAATCATAAAAGTTGCGTTCGTATGCCTGAGGACGTGTAAATGAGTGTGGTCAAGCCCGTTCCTCTTGAGAAAATCAGAAAACCAATGTCCTAATGTGCTTGGATGCAATAATTGTCCGTCCCAACCTGTAAAAATCCTATCTGTCTTGTGCCAAGCACTACCCAATTCTTTAATTTTACGTTGCTGCCACTCCTTGTAATCATAAAAAAGCTTTAAAGCAGGATTTGACAGCTTCATTTTTCTCTTTGAGCGTTTGCTTTTGGGTGTATCTGTGTAAATGCCTTGTTCAGGGTTGTACAAAGAGTTTCTTACGACTTTCAGATGTCCTTTTTCAAAGTCAATATCTTTCCACTCAAGACCTAGCAATTCCCCGCGTCTCAAACCGGTTAACAATAAAATCTTAATCATAACACCATAGTCATACGGAACCTTTGGGTCATCGTCAAGGGCTTTAAATAAATCCGAAAGCTGTTCTTCGTTGAGCGATTCCACTTCTTTGGATTCAAAGCGCGGCTTTTTCACTCTATCACAAGGGTTGGTTTCGATATATTGCAGTTGTACCGCTGTTTCAAGAATGCTTGACAGTAGATTTGCGTAGTTCCTTATGCTTTTCTGTGACAAGCCCTTATCCTCGCACCTGTCAAATAAGTCTTCAACCTTTTTGCCGAAATAATCCGCCACCTTTTCAGCACTCTTATATGTAATGTTTTCGCCTCTTGCACAGCTTCTTATCACCGATTCGGCTACATCCACCCTCTTGGCAAGCTTGGCTCTTGACTCGCTTATGCCTTTTATAAGTTCCGAAACCTGCTCGTTAGCCTTATATTTAACGTCCTGTCTGATGCCCTTTTCAGTCAGATTTTTATAAAATCGCATTATATGGCTGGACCGGATATCACATAAGCTCATGTTGCCGAATGCTGCATTTATTCTGTCCATCATGTTAACATAGCTCGTATAGGTTGTTTTCTTTACATTTAAGTTAGCGCATTCAGTTAAATAAATCTCTGCATAATCTTCAAATTTAATTTTACAATTGGATAATTCCTTGTTCTTGTAGCGTTCTTCCAAAAGCATTGTACGTCTTTCAGCATCCTTGTAACTTTTCTTGCTAAATTTCCCGTCATCGGGATAATATTTTTCAGTTACATAATTTCTTTTCCCCTTTGCATCCTTGCCGACCTCAACCCTTGTGTCCCTATTGTCCGTGGGTCAATATTCATCCGACAGCAGAGGGTGTAGATTCTAAAGGCAATATATCTGCCCGTCAAATAGGTAGAAATCTCCGAGGACATCATACGGGAGTTAGAGCCGGTAACATAGATATCCACATTAAAATCCGAAGACAGCGAATTAACAATCTTCTCCCAGCCGTTTATCTCCTGAACCTCATCAAGGAAGAGATAGGTCTTGGCATCAGGGGCAAGGTGGGATTTGATATCGGCATAAATCTGCTTTGCCGTCATATCCTCATATTCCATTGAATCAAAGCGGTAGGAAAGAATACGCTCCGAAGGAACACCACGCTCCACATTCAGTTTTTCCATAATCATTTTGAGTATGGTGGACTTACCGCAGCGACGAACTCCGGTGAGAATTTTTACGAAAGGCGTGTCGGTGTACGCCATAATTTTATCAACGTATAAAGGTCTGTAAATCATTGTGATCACCTCCGTTGATAATAGTATACCACAAGCAAAACAAAAATCAATAGTTTTGCGGTTTGTAATCGCAAAGCCTTGTGAACTTTTATATTTTTGCGGTTTATAATCGCAAATCTTTGTAGAAATGCATCTTGTATTATTCCGTTAAACTCAAAAGTATTATTCCGCAACTATTGATATTGTTCCGAAACTGTGGTATAATAGACGCAGAAAGCCTTGCTGTAGCAATGCTTCGGGCTTTGCCCTATCCACGCTTTGCGTGGCTGCGTCATTGACGGCTTCGCAAAAATGCCCTTGCAAGCAAGCATTTTTGCTTCATGGTATAATACTAAAAAAGAAGGAGGATAGGCTTATGTTTATGACCATAAAACAAGCTTCCGAAAAGTGGGGAATCTCGGACAGAAGGATCCGTGTGCTTTGTTCCGAGGGTAAAATTCCGGGTGCATATCAAGACGGACGCTCTTGGAAAATTCCAAGCGGTGCCGCAAAGCCTGCCGACGGAAGATATAAATCCAGAGAGAGCATCCTTTCACGAATAGAGCAGAAAAAGAAAGAGCTTGACGGCAGAAGACCCTTGACCGAGGGAGAAGTCGCAAGGCTCAATGAAGAATTCATCGTTGAATACACATATAATTCCAACGCCATTGAGGGCAACACACTCACGCTACGCGAAACAGACCTTGTGCTCCGCGGTCTTACGATAGACCAAAAGCCACTAAAGGATCATATGGAAGCGGTAGGGCACAAGGAAGCCTTCGACTATGTGTGCGAACTGGTAAGAGATAACGTTCCGATCAGCGAAAGAGTTATCAAGCAAATTCATTATTTGGTTCTTGCCGACAAAAAAGAAGACCGCGGTGTTTACCGTCGCGTTCCCGTTCGTATTATGGGGGCGCATCACGAACCCGTTCAGCCCTATCTGATAGAACCAAAGATGGAGCAACTTATTCATGAATTTTTGGAAAGCAATGAAAATATTGTAACCAAGCTTGCACGGTTTCATATTGAATTTGAGGGTATCCATCCTTTTATTGACGGCAACGGCAGAACCGGACGTCTTTTGGTAAACCTGGAACTTATGAAAGCGGGCTACCCACCTATCGATATAAAGTTTACCGACCGTCTGGCTTATTATAATGCTTTTGATGAATATCACGTGAAAGGTAAGATTTCTACAATGGAAAATCTGTTCGCCGGATATATTGAGGCAAGGCTTGACAGATATCTGAAGATTTTAGAGGATTGATTATGACGGAAAAATTGAAGCAAAAATGGTTGCGTTTGTATGCGGTGGCACAGCAGGTCGGTGTGATGCAGCCGTGGGAGGATTTTACTGAAGCAGACAAGTTCACCTATATCTGGAAAGACAAAAGCAAGACGGTGCTGTTTTCCTTTATTGGAGAATCAGCGCAAAAATGCGGAATTGCTTGCTACACCTGCGAGGAGGATTATGCTCGCGCAAGAGTCAGATTTACCGAGAAAAACAGCAAACACGAACCCGTGTTTATGCTGCAAAACGCTTTGATATGTCTTTGGGATGATCGAGAAAATCTGAGCAGAGAGAGTTATGATATTGTAAAGGCACTTGGTTTCAAGCCTCGCGGCAAAGGCGCGTGGTTGCATTTTGACCGATATGAGATCGGATATACTCCCATTCCGCTTGACGAGAAAGAAGTTGATCTGCTCACAACCGCTTTTGAGAATCTGCATATGATGCTCCGCGCCGTCTATGAGCAAGGACTCGATCCCGAATTTGACAAGGGCAAAAACTTGGTACGCTGGTATGAGCCCAAGGACAGGCTTTATTATACTCACCCGCTTGAAGTTGATATTTCAAAGGATATTATTTCTCATCCGGTAGTTACGGTTCATGAAAACGATTGGATGCGCGAGGTTCGTGCGATGAAAAACGCAGACTATTCCGTTGAACTGGATTGGTCCTACGTTGACGTTATTTACGATGATGAGGATGGAAGAGGTACGTTCCCAAGGATGCTGCTTGCTGTTGAGCCGAAAAACGGATTTATTCTCGTCAACGAGATGATTTCGCCCTCGCACAATCAACCCGGTATCGTTTTCAATGTCCTTGACCATTTTGTCGAGAGGTACGGCAAGCCCTCCGAAATCGCAATATGCGATGAAGACCTCAAGGGCATTTTGACGGACGTTTGCAAAAAGGTAGGCATCAAGCTGACGGTCAAAAAGAGATTGTCGGCGGTAAATAATGCAAGAAATAAATTGCTGTCGCAGCTATAATAAATGCACCATACCCCCTAAAAGTGGTGCATCGTATAGAGATGGGGTACATCTGCCATTATAACAAAGCCGTTTGATTAAGTTCAGACGGTTTTTTATTTTGTCTTAAATAGTTTTGCTCTAACATTATTTCAAATCCGCTCCTATCAATTCAGTTATTAAGTTTAAACCGTTGGCTTTAAACAGTACGTTTGAGCGACTTTTCTTATTTTAGCAAAAGATTAATCATGCCTTATTTCATACAAATCAAAAAATGCCTTTGTTGTATTTTATCTGGGCATACAATATAAATAAAAAGCCGATTAATATTCCTCCGACCATAACAAATTCGCTTATCTCAATATCAAAAGCCTGTATAATTCCTGCAGCTATCAGACAAATACCGATAACGGCCGTTCCAAGCCCTACTAATATGCAGTATGCCTTCTGATTTTCTTTGGTAACTTTACGACGATTATACCAATGAATTGAAGCAATGTTCCCTCTCATATTGTATATTCCCAGAATCATCATCATAGCACCCAGCCCTAACATCCCCATAACCTCCCGCAAAGGCTCTATAAATATACATAACAAAACCAATAATGCTGTTCCGCCGCCAACCAGTAAGCCTGTAATAATCTTTTTTTGACTGTCAATCGTCTTATTCTTTGACACGAGAATCTCGGCATTGGCTGTATCAGGGATAAGTTCGTCAATACTGACGTTAAAATATTCAGCCAGAAGCTTTAATGATTCATCATTAGGCAATCCTAATCCGTTTTCCCATTTTGCAACAGCCGACCTGCTTATATGTATATCGGCTGCCAGCCTTGCCTGAGTTATTTCCTTCTGCTTGCGCAATTCTTTTAATCTGGTAGAAAATTCCATGTAGGTACCTCCGTTCTTTGTATAAAAGTATACCACGTTTTTGTTTAAAAATCTACCATTCAGTGTGTTACTTTGAATTGTTACGCTGTTACTTTGCAGATTCACACTGTTTTTTTGATTTACCTATTGACAAAGTAGGTAAAAGATGCTATAATACATACACCTACCAAACAGGTAGGAAATAATTGAAGCAAGGTGACATAATGAGCTTTATATTTGAAAGACTTGTAAGAGCAAATTTCCGTTTCGGACGAATGTGGCGATGTTGATTAACTAAAACAAGCCATATTTTAAATACGAAAGGAAATATATTATGAAAAAATACAGATTTGAAACGCTCCAGCTCCACGTGGGACAGGAAACGCCTGACCCTGCAACAGACTCACGTGCAGTACCGATTTACCAGACCACATCCTATGTTTTCCATAACTGCGAACACGCTGCCGCACGTTTCGGCTTAGCCGACGCAGGCAATATTTACGGCAGACTTACAAATTCCACACAGGATGTTTTTGAAAAACGCATCGCCGCTCTTGAAGGCGGTGTTGCGGCACTTGCTCTTGCATCGGGTGCGGCGGCAATCACATACACAATTCAGGCGCTTGCCCAGAACGGCGGACACATTGTTGCACAGAAATCAATCTACGGCGGAAGCTACAATCTCCTTGCTCATACTCTCCCGAATTTCGGCATTACAGCAAGCTTTGTGAATATCCACGATTTGGCTGAGGTTGAAGCGGCAATAAAGGAAAATACAAGAGCAGTCTACATTGAAACCCT
>CAZGRB010000143.1:0-5991 GCA_964527695.1 uncultured Ruminiclostridium sp. | reverse complement strand
CTTTTCGGGCGGATTTTCCTCCTCGCCGTACACAAGGGGCGAAATTTCCTCCACAGCCGTTGTTATTTTTATAAGCTCGTCTCCTGCTCTTACCTTTCCGCCCGTTACGGTAAGCTCTGAATTTTCGGGCATATTGCAGACAAGTACGGGTGTAACAGGATTTATACCGTGCTTACGAAGAATTTCCATATCCGCTTCACCTATAAGGTCGCCCTTTCTGACTTTGTCGCCAACGCTTACGTGACTTGTGAAGCCCTCGCCGCGGAGCGACACTGTTTCCAGTCCGAAATGCACGAGGATTTCAATTCCGCCGTCAACGGAAATGCCATAGGCGTGCTTGGTTTCCGCCACAGATGAAATCACTCCGCCTGCAGGGCTGTAAATCCTGCTGTCCGAAGGGATTACCGCACAGCCGTCGCCCAGCACCTTATCCGAAAAAAGCGGGTCGGGCACATCGGTTATCGGTATTGCCCTGCCGCTTACGGGACAGGCTATTACCGTCGTTTTATATTTCATATAAAGCTCTCCTATATAAAAAATTCTATATGTTTATCTTACTTTTTAAAATCGGAAATATACAAAAATATAAAACTTTATGAAAACACAGAAATCCCTCTGCAGAAATTCGCAGAGGGATTTAAAAAATAATGCAATTACGGAGCTGTATATGTGAATGTCACCTCAAGAGTCTGAATCCTTGTCTTGCCTAAATCCAGAATCTGTGCGGAACAGCCTTCAGAATTGCCGTCAATGGTTCTTGCGTCATCGGGTGCTTTTGGAACCCATGAATTGAAAAGATTTACACGTGTACACTTTCCGTCATCGGAAGAAGTGTAATCCTTGCCTTTAAGTTCAACAGTTTCGCCGTTTACCTTAATTTCATCAATTGTAGCAATATAACCCGGGAATAAGACTTCGCCGTTTGAGATACCGAGGGCGCAGAAGGACGTGCCCTTTGCACTTACCCCTGAAAAGTCAAGACTTACTGTGTATGTTCCTTCTCCTTCAACGATAACGTTGCTGTCCTTTACGCCTGTGGTCTTATTCGTGGGGTCATAGGTGTCGCCTACACTGTAGGAAACGGACCAGTCGCTGCTTGCATACATAATCCATGCAGCTGCATATTCATCGGAAGCAGGAACGGAAACATCAGCCATTGCAGTTTCGTTTGCAAGCTCATATGCAGCTTCAATGTTCGCCTTTGCCTGCGCCTGAATATCAGCGTAATCCTTACCTGCTTCGTCAGCGGCAGTTCTGCCCTTGAATACAGCGGCTACCGTTTCATCGGAAACAATACCTGAGTTACGCTTATAGAGATTGCTGCAGTCCCAGAGCACGGGGCAGTAATTGTAAAGGTCGCAGTTGTCAAGGAAGTTTTCATAGAATTTATCTGTGTCAGGCTTCTGACCGATACCGTTCTCCTTCATAACCGCATATTCGCCGATAATAACGCCGTAACCCTTATCGGTAAACTTTGTCATCATTTCAAGAAGAGTGTTCTGTTCTTCATAGTCGTCGGGAGAACCCCACTGATTGATGGAATCAGTACCGCAGTAATCCCAGGGTGTGTAGTAATGAACAGAGATAAAAAGCTTTCCGTCAGCTGTATCCTCAGGCATTATGTAACGGTCATCGCAGGTGTTTGCAATATCGGTGTTGTAGCCTGCAATAAGTAAGAAACGGTCTTCGTTCTTTCCTCCGAGGCCACGGATTGTCTTTACAAATTCATTGTTGATTTCAGTGGTTTTCTGATAGCACTCGTCCTTTGTAAGAATACCCGCTGAGCCTGTAATATCGCTGTCATTGAGCCGGTCGCCCATTTCCTCGTTGCCCGATTCAAAAATCAGCTTGTATGTATAGTCGCCGAAGCGTTCGCCTATCTGAGTCCACATGGATGTATACATTTCCATTGCCTTTTCACGGACTTCCATATCTTCGGAACCGAACATACCCCACCAGCCGCCGTCCCAGTGGTCGTTGATAATAACGTACATATCGGCGTTGAGAGCATAGTTTACGATTGTTTCGACACGATTCATAAGGCGCTCGTCTATTGTATAATCGCCGCTTTCAAAATTCATACCGTTTGTCCACGCAACAGGAATACGGATTGTATCAAAGCCCATAGCCTTCATTCCGTCAATCATTTCCTGTGTGGTTGTGGGCTGTCCCCATGCATTCTCGAACATTGTGGGGTCAGAACCGTTAAGATAAGCACTGTGGTTGTAGGCTTCCATTGTGTTGCCGAGGTTGATGCCGTTACCCATAAGCTGTGTAAGCTCAAGAGCGTTGAGACCTTTGAGCTTTTCTTCTTCGTCGGGGTCGCCGTTTGATGAAACAACAGTTGTAACAGCAGTATTATCTGCCGCAGTTGTAGTTGCAGCAGATGAATCGTCCGCCGCAGGTGTGTCACAGCTGCAGAGAAGCATGGAAACCGCTAAACAAAGTGCGGCAATTCTTCTTTTCTTCATATCGTTTCTCCTTTTACGAATAGTATGTAAAGGTTTACATAAGCTTGTTTTCCTATTGTATCATAAAATTTATACAAAATCAATACCCATTGTGATATTTTTTATAATATTCTGCCATATCCTTCTGTTTCTGTTGTTGACACAAGCAAAATAGTGTGGTAAAATCGGCATAGCACACAAAAAGGAGTTTTTATGGAACTGGTTATAAAAAGATATGAAGAGCTTTCCGCCGATGAGATGTATGAAATTCTCAGGGCGAGAATAAATATTTTTGTAGTTGAGCAGAACTGCCCCTACCCTGAAGCTGACGGAAAGGACAAGAAATCCTGTCATATATTCTACCGCAATGAAGAGGGCGTGCAGGCATACATAAGAGTGGTAGACAAGGGCGTTTCCTACCCTGACGAGGTTTCAATCGGCAGAGTCATAACCGTTGCAAGAGGCACGGGGCTGGGCTATAAAATTATGTGCGAAGGAATAAAATACGTGCGTGAGGTGCTTCACGAAAACAGAATCCGCATAAGCGCCCAGCTTTATGCAAAGGGCTTTTACGAAAAATGCGGTTTCCGACAGGTTTCGGAGCAGTACCTTGAGGATGGCATACCTCATATACAGATGCTTTATGAAGCATAATAAGAGACGGTATCCTGCATCGCAGGATACCGTCTCTTATTATGCTGTAATCAGAATGTTCTTACAGCAGTGTAAATCTGTTCCTGTCAAACTCAATAAGTCCCTCGTCACGCATTCTGCCAAGCTCTCCTGACATTGCGCTTCTGTCAACAGACAAAAAATCCGCAAGCTGCTGGCGGTTGAACGGAATCATGAAACTGCTGCTGTTCTGTGCCTTTGCTTCCTCGGAAAGATAGGCAATAAGCTTTTCCCTTGTGGTACGCTTTGACATGAACGTAAGCTTTCGCACAAGCTTTCTGTTCTTTTCCGCTATTGCAAAGAACAGATTCTGAACTACCATGGAATGAAATCTGCAGGCAGCCGAACATACGGTAATAATCCTCTTTACATCAAAGAAAATTACCGCGCAGTCCTCCACAGCAAGCACATCATTCATAAGCGCACCGCTTTCGGGTGCCGCATACGCTTCCCCGAACATTTCTCCTGCGCTTACAATATTTATTATACTGCGGTTGCCCCAGTAATCGTCACGCTGGATATGAAGCTTACCCTCGGCAAGCACAAGAATGTTGTCAAGATGTTCGCCCTGACGCAATACATATTCACCCTTTTTATATGTGCATAGTCTCGCCTGAAGACAGGAAAGCATAGCTTCGATTTCTTTCTCGCCAACGCCCGAAAAAAGCCTTGTTCTCTTTAATACTGGTATATATTTCTTCATAAAAACTCCATTTTCGTTGCAAATACAACCGACTTGTGAGAAATATTATATTATAATCATATCAGAAAGTCAAGGGCTTTCTGATTACATTAAAAGGAGTATGGTCATGATAAGAAAAATTATAAAAATAGACGAAGAAAAATGTAACGGATGCGGACTCTGCGCAGCGGCCTGCCACGAAGGGGCAATTGAAATGGTTGACGGAAAGGCAAAGCTTACCCGCGAGGATTACTGCGACGGACTTGGCGATTGTCTTCCCGCCTGTCCCGCAAATGCAATAACCTTTGAAGAACGTGAAGCACCTGCATATAACGAAGCTGCTGTTCTTGCGGCAAAGCAGAGAAAGACAGGCGGAACGCTTCCCTGCGGCTGCCCGGGGACAAATGCAAAGGCTATAAAGCGAGAGACTACACCTATTTCTGCACCTGTTACAAGCAAGCTCTCACAATGGCCTGTGCAGATTAAGCTCGTGCCTGTCAATGCGCCCTACTTTGACAATGCAAATCTGCTGGTTGCGGCAGACTGCACCGCCTTTGCATACGGAAATTTCCACAATGAGTTCATCAGGAATCATATTACGCTTATAGGCTGCCCCAAACTTGACGAGGGTGATTATACTGAAAAGCTGACGCAGATTATTGCAAACAACAATATTAGAAGTGTAACTGTTGCGAGAATGGAAGTACCTTGCTGCGGCGGTATAGAGAATGCCGTAAAGCGTGCTTTACAGGCAAGTGGGAAATTTATTCCCTGGAGAGTTGTAATAATTTCTACAGATGGCAGAATCCTTGATTGATGGAGGTAAATTGATGAATAAAATGTTTTGTTTTCAGTGCGAACAGACTGCAGGCTGCAGGGCCTGCACAGGTTCGGCAGGCGTATGCGGAAAATCCGCCGATACTGCTCAGCTTCAGGACGAACTTACAGGAGCGCTTATCGGACTTGCCCGTGCAGCCGAGGGCAACGAAGACCTTGCAAACGACACAACCTACAGACTTATTATTGAGGGACTTTTTACAACAATTACAAATGTCAGCTTTGATGACGCTTCCATAAAAAATATTACGGACAGGATAAGCCTTGAAAAGCAGAGGTTTACTCCGCAGTGCAACGGATGTGCTATGCCCTGCGGTAAGAATGACGATTATGATATGCGGAAGCTATGGAATGCAGACGAGGACATACGCTCGCTTAAATCCCTGATTCTGTTCGGCATCAGAGGAATAGCGGCCTATGCATATCACGCTATGATGCTGGGTTATACAGATAAGGAAGTAAACCGCTTTTTCATCAAAGCTCTTTTCATTATCGGTATGGATGACTTCGGAATGAATGAGCTGTTGCCGATTGTTATGGAAGTGGGCGAAATCAATCTTAAGTGTATGGCTCTTCTCGATAAGGCAAACACCGAAACCTACGGCAATCCTGTACCGACAGAGGTTTCACTTACAGTTGAGAAAGGCCCGTTCATAGTTATTTCAGGACATGACCTTTACGACCTTAAGCAGCTTCTTGAGCAGACAAAAGACGAGGGCATCAGCATTTATACCCATGGAGAAATGCTTCCGGCGCACGCTTATCCCGAACTGAAAAAGTATGCTCATCTCAAAGGCAATTTCGGCACAGCGTGGCAGAATCAGCAAAAGGAATTTGCAGATATTCCTGCACCTGTGTTGTTTACAACAAATTGCCTTATGCCGCCTAAGGAAAGCTATGCCGACCGTATATTCACCACAGAAGCAGTTGCATATCCCGAAATAATACATATCGGAACAGATAAGGATTTCTCCCCTGTCATCAGGAAGGCACTGGAGCTTGGAGGATACCCTGAAAACAGGCATTTCACAGGCATAAACGGCGGAAAAAAGGTTATGACAGGCTTCGGTCATAACGCTGTTCTCTCCGTTGCGGATAAGGTAATTGAAGCTGTCAGAACAGGTGCAATTAAGCACTTCTTCCTTGTAGGCGGCTGTGACGGCGCAAAGCACGGACGAAATTACTACACCGAATTTGTAAAGCAGACGCCAGCCGACAGCATCGTGCTTACCCTTGCCTGCGGCAAATACCGCTTCAATGACCTCGATTTGGGAACAATCTGCGGACTGCCCCGCATTATGGATATGGGACAGTGTAACGACGCATATAGTGCAATAAAGGTTGCAGTTG
>CAZGRB010000142.1:0-6005 GCA_964527695.1 uncultured Ruminiclostridium sp. | reverse complement strand
ACGACCTCTAGCGTGACAGGCTAGCGTTCTAACCAACTGAACTACCGGGCCAATTTGGTGGGAGTTACAGGGCTCGAACCTGTGACCCTCTGCTTGTAAGGCAGATGCTCTCCCAGCTGAGCTAAACTCCCATGTCCTCTATCGAGGTTTCCCTCACTGACGACTATTAGAGTATACTACATTTACGGACAAAAGTCAATAGATTTTTTGAAAAAAAATTTCTTTTGTTGCTTTTACACACATATTTTCAACATAAAACGCTAAAATTATTCATACACAACATGAATACGCTGAAAATGCAGGGACATAATAAAATTGAAAGCATAGCTTTCGGAAAGGAATGAACATCTATGATTGATAAAATTGCATTATTTATACTTTTAATCGGCGGTATTAACTGGGGACTTGTGGGATTATTTGAATTTGACCTTGTAGCATGGCTTTTCGGTCCTATGAGCGTTATCAGCAGGATTGTCTACATTCTTGTTGCGCTTTCCGCACTCTGGTGCATTTCCCTTTATTTCAAGCGCAATGAGCTTGTTCACACCGACTGAGGCGAGCCACCTCATACAATCCGTGCACAAAACAGGCGGTGGCTTTATTGCTTCTGCCACATAGAAATTCTTAATCCCGCCGTTTTACAACTGCGGGATTAATCTTTTCATAAAAAACTGAAATCACCTCAGGCAGCCACAGTTATTCTACACTTTGGACACTATATCGCCCCTATATGCTTTCTCCAGTGTCCCACTGCATAGAAAATCACGGAAAGTGCCGCTGATACCACCCAACCTATAGGCCAGCACCACCATACACCTTCAACGCCGAACATATCCGAGAATACGAAAGCAAGCACTACCCTTAAAATAAGGTCGGTAAAGGTTGTAATGACAAAGTATTTTACCGCTCCTGCACCCTTCAGCACAGCGTCACAGTTGAGCTTTGCGGTTACGGAGAAGTAGAACGGCGCAACAATATTCAGGAAGTTGCAGCCTACCGCAACCGCTGCCGCATCAGGCTCCTTCATAAACATATAAATAAGATTTTCACCGAAAATCAGGTATATTGCCGTAACAGGCAATGAAATGAACGCCGACATTATAATAGATGAACGGAAGCCCTCAGAGATACGGCGCATCTTCCCTGCACCTACATTCTGCGCCGTGAAGCTTGCCATACCGTTCGACATTGTAGAAACGCAGGTCACTACAAAGGTATTGAGCTTGATTGCCGAAGAATAGCCCGCAATAACTGCTGCGGAGTTGTAGCCATTGACAATTCCCTGAATGAAAAGATTGCCGACGGAAACAAAGCTCTGCTGTAAAATAGAAGGAACTGATATTGCAGAAATCTTACCGAGAATTTCCCACGAGAAAAGCTTTGCTTCTTCGTTGTCTGTCTCAATTCTCCTTATACGGAAGACAAGCGTTGCGAATGCAAGCACCGCCGCACAACCCTGTGCTATGAAGGTTGCCCAGGCTACACCGTCAACGCCCATTCCGAAAGCAGTCACCATTACAATATCCAGTATGACATTACCCACAGACGAGCCGATAAGGAAATAAAGAGGGGTTTTTGAATCGCCCAGCGCCGAGAAGATGCCTGTACAGACATTGTATAAAAACAAGAACGGCACACCGTATACATAAATATTGAGATAAACGCAGGCTTCATCAAAAATTTCCGCAGGAGTATTAAGTGCGGCAGCAATATCCGCTGAGAATACAACCCCGATAATCGTCAGCAGCACGCTCAGCGCCGCCGAGGAAATCACTGATGTCCATATTGCAGTGCGGAGTCTGCCGAATTTATGACTGCCAAACAGGTTTGAGCAGATTACCGAGCAGCCCGAATTGTAGCCCACCGCAAATGCCATAAAAAGCATTGTAACGGGGTAGCTTGCGCCGATTGCCGCTATGGCATTTTCGCCGTTTGGTATGAAATTTCCTGCAATAACGCTGTCGGCAATGTTATAGAACTGCTGAAATGCCACGCTTATAAGCAGAGGCAGACAGAATTTCCATAAAACCCGTGAAGGCTTGCCAACGGTCATATCTGTTATCATTTGTTGTCTTCCTTCTTTGTAAGTTTTTCTGTTATTATTTCTATTATTTCACGTCTCATGCGATTAATTTCCGAAGCGGGAATGATAAGGTCCTCATCTATTAAGCAGGTGATTTGCCCTGCTTCAAAGACCGTACCACCCATCTTTTCCATGCGTTCGCATACATCCTCCGCAGTCATCGGCTTGTTACGGGCAGTTTCGGGAACAACTGCCCCGTCGTATTCAAAAGCAATACCACCGCATTTCACAGATGCCGTAACAGGCTTTTTCTCATGGATTTCAAGGGTAATGTCCACCTTGTGCCGCTTATAGGGCTTGTCATAAAGCCGTCGGATTTCCTTCAGAACTGCCGCTGAGGATTCCACGTCATCCTTTGTCCGTATGCCCTGCATATCCTTTATAGTGCCGTCATAGTAGGACTGGGTAAAGCCGCTTCGGGAGAATACCGAACGGAGCTGTCCGAGATTGGGGGTATTGCCGCTTAAAGCCTCACGGCAGGCAGTTACCGCCGCCGCCACATATTCGGGGCGCTTCATTCGTCCCTCGATTTTTGCGGAGGTTACTCCCATGCTGTCAAGCTCACGAAGATGCTCGATTATTGACAAATCCTTGAGGGACAGCACATTATGCCGTCCGTCAAAGCTGAAATCAAGTCTGCAGGGCTGTGCGCACATCCCCCTGTTGCCGCTTCTGCCGCCGTACATTGCGCTCATAAGGCACTGACCGCTGACGCAGACGCATAATGCACCGTGAACAAAGACCTCTGTTTCAATATCTACATTACGCACTACCTGTTCGATTTCTCTGAGCGACATCTCACGGGCAAGAACAACACGGCTGAAGCCCTGTTTACGAGCAAATTCCGCACCCGAAGCAGAAGTTACGGTCATCTGTGTGGAAGCGTGAAGGGTAAGGTCGGGGACTTCCCTTTTTAGCCTGCGGACAAAGCCCATATCCTGCACGATAAGAGCGTCTATTCCCTTTTCGTAAAGGATTTCTGCCGTTTTCACCGCTTCGTCAAGCTCGTCGTCAAAAATAAGTGTATTCATTGCCACATAGGCCTTTACGCCTGACAGGCGGCACTGATACAGAGCCTCGTCAAGCTGTTCAAAAGTAAAGTTCTTGGCATTTTTTCGCGCAGAAAATGCGGTTACACCAAGGTAAACCGCATCTGCACCTGTATTGAGTGCGGCGGGGAGACAATCCTCACCGCCGCAGGGAGCTAAAATTTCAATCATGATTCAAAGGTTGTCTGAACATAGGAGCCGCTTATCTTCTCGGTTTCGGGAATATTGAGACGCTCGCGGAGCTGCTCAAGCTCCATCTGGAGAAGATTGATTTCGTTTTCCTTCTTTGCGAGGGTGATTCCGTAGGAATTTTCATAATTTTTCAGAATGTTGCGGAGCTTCTGGTTTTCAACTTCCTTTTCTTCGCATTTCTGACGTACAGACTGCTCAGTTTCGGCTAAGATGCCGCGAAGCTTATCCATTTCGCCCGAACGCCCTTCAAGTGAACGGATCTTCTTTTCATATTCTGCAATCTTTTCATTAAGCGCTGTATCTGTTACAGGAGCCTTTACCCTGAGGTTCTCGATTTCCTCGTTTGCGATAGCAAGCTCGATTTCAAGCTCTTCCTTTTCTGCCTTAAGCTTCTTTATATCAGGGGGAACATCGGAAACCGCAGAATTGATTTCCATGTTTGTAAGCTTGCCGTTAAGCTCAGCGATAGTCTTATTTGCAGTTTCAAGGCGTTCACGTGCTGCGTCAAGTTCATTTCTGAGAGCTTCATTTGCCGCAACCTCGGTAAGCTTTTCCGTGTTGAGCTGTGCAATAATCTTATTTGCGGAGGAAAGTGCGGATTTTACATCGGAAACAGCAGTTTCGCTTTCATCAAGCTTACCGCTTACATCGCCGCAGCGTGCTTCCGCTTCTGCAAGGCTTGCGGCAAGCTTTTCGTTTTCAGCACTGAGTGCCGCAATCTCCGCGTCAAATGCCGCCTTCATACGAGCGATTTCCGCCTCAAGTGCGGCTTCCTTTTCGTTATGTAATACGATTTCTCCTTCAAGGGTCTGCTTTCTTTCTTCAAGCACCTCAATCTTACCGCTGAGCTCCTCGAAAAGTGCTGCGTCCTCCTCGCTTCTTTCCTTCTTTAGGGCGTCACCCATGATAAGAAGTGCGGAAAGTGCGGTGGCTTCTGCCTCGCTGGTGTTGGGCATTTTGGTCTTGATATATAAAATGCGTTCTTCAAAGGTCTTTGCAAAAGCAAGCACCTCATCAGGCTTGTCTGTTTTGAGATAATAGCCTCTGCCGTTGACCTGAACTCTGAGTTTATCCATGATTTATCTTCCTTTCGGGGTACTAAAACTATATTCTTTATTATTATATAATAAAAACTCAAAAAAGAAAAGGGGTTTTTGAAAAAAATTTATATTTTTAAAATTATTTTCAAAATTTGTTGAAAATTTACTCTGGATATAGTATAATAAATTTGATTATTCATATGTAAAATGAAAGGATAAAACTATGCTTGAAACAGGTATGAAGGGACAGCAGTCCGAAATTGTCACAAATGACAAAACCGCCGCAGAAATGGGAAGCGGTACTCTCCCCGTTTATGCAACTCCCGCTATGATTGCACTTATGGAAAAGACAGCTATGCTTTCAGTTGCCGCTGAGCTTTCCGACGATGAAGCAACCGTAGGTACAAAACTTGAAATCTCCCACCTTGCCGCCAGCGGTCTCGGCGCGGAAATAAAATGCGAAAGCACCCTCACCGAAATTGACAGAAAGCGCCTTGTATTCGAGGTTCAGGCCTATGCAGGCGAAACACTTATCGGCAAAGGCGTTCACGAACGATTTATAATCAATACCGAAAAATTCATGAGTAAAATAAATAATAAATAACGAAAGGGAAAAAGCTATGAACATCAAAACATTCTACCTCAACAACGAAAAAACCGTTTATATGAAAGCTTATCTCCTTGACGACGTGGATAATATCCCGTGGTGTCAGAAGCGCCCCGCTATCCTCATCTTACCCGGCGGCGGCTATGAATTCTGCTCCGCAAGAGAAGCAGAGCCTGTAGCAATGCGCTATCTCGCCGAGGGCTACAACGCCTTCGTCCTTTACTACACCTGCAACAAGAAATACCCAGCTGCATTCATAAATGCCGCTTACGCTCTCTACAAAATCAGAATGAGAGCCGACGAATTCGGCGTTGATAAGAACAAGATTGCCGTATGGGGTGCTTCCGCAGGCGGTCACCTTGCAGGTTGTCTCGCTACAATGTGGACAGACGCTTCAATCACAAAAGCTCTCGGCTGTGAGCCTGAGGACATCAGACCAAACGCCGCTATCCTCTGCTACCCTGTTATCAGCGGCATCACAAATCCCCACAAGGGCTCTTTCAACGTACTTGCAGGAGAGAACGCAAGCCACAGCGACCTGTCCCGTCTTTCCCTTGAAAACCGCGTTACTCCCAAGACTCCTCCCGTTTTCTTATGGTGTACCGCAAACGATGACTGCGTCCCCGCACACAACAGCCTTGTTATGGCCAAGGCCTGCGTTTCCAACGGCGTTCCTGTTGAGCTTCATATGTGGGACGAAGGCCCTCACGGTCTTTCTACCTGCGATAAGGTTACAGGCTGGAACGAGTATTTCTACAGAGATAACTGCAAGGCATGGATTGATTTATCCGTAAAGTTTCTTGCAAAATATATGAACGTATAAAAAACAGAAAGGACAGACAACTATGAAAACACCTTTTATCACCAAAGACAAGGCACTTGAAATCGCTGAGAAAATCCCCACCCCTTTCCACATTTATGACGAAAAGGGTATCCGAGAGAATGCAAGAAAGTTAAAGGAAGCCTTCTCCTGGAACAAGGGCTTCAGAGAATATTTCGCAGTAAAGGCTACTCCCAATCCCTTTATTTTAAAG
>CAZGRB010000141.1:0-6038 GCA_964527695.1 uncultured Ruminiclostridium sp. | reverse complement strand
GATAAGGTCGGAATAGAACTGATTTTCAGCACTAACTTTTTTGATAAAGGGATAGCCGCCCTTGCCGATACCGAGCATTCCATAGAATTTTCTGCCGTACTCTGTTTCAATATTCTTTTCAAAACCTTTTTTCATATACCACGGATATTTACCCGTCCGGAGCATTTTCACCATCATTCCGCCGAACAGCTTTGTCATAAGCCACGCTTTGACCTTGCCTGACCGGTCAAGGTCTGAACTTCCTATAAAGCCATGGTCAATATGGACATTCTTGCGCTGAACAAGCTGTCCCACGAATGAGCCGCCCAGCGAACAACCGTAAGCGGAAAAAAGCCTGCCGCCGTAATTTTCTTTTATGTAGTTTTCCATTTTTTCTGTTTCGGTTATCATATCAGGAAAAACAGTATCCTCTGTTTCATCAAAACCATCATAGGAAACGGCAATTACATAAAATCTCTTTTCAAGAAGCGGAATAACCTCATTAAAGCTTGTATGCAAGCACCACGTTCCGGGGAAAAGCATTATAGGGGGATTTTCCTTATTTCCGCAGCAATAGAATTTCATATTGGTCTCCTTTTTAAAATTTAATTACTCAAAGCAAATCTGCGCACTTCAAACTGCACAGACCTCAGGCTTGCAAAGCCGTGTTCATCAAAGGTTAGCAAAGACTAACTCGTTTGTATTATACACCTTTTTAAAGCTTCTGTCAATAAAAAAACATAACAATAAGCTTAAAAAGAATAGAAAACATACTCTTCCCTATCAAGGTCATAGGCGACACAGTATCTGTCCATCTGAGTATAAAAGATTATTTCACCGTCAGAAATGCTTGTTCCGTTCCATTCTTCAAGTTCCTTGTGTGATTTACTGTCTTTTAGTGAATATATACTGAAAAATGAGGTCGTGTTATTACAGCCGCCTTTAATAACAATATGACGTATACCGTCACCCTGTATAATACCCATTCTGAGTTCTACCGACTTAGGTATAATCAACTCCGCTTCGCCTTTGTCAGAAACAAAAACACAGCAATCTGTTTCATAGGGAATAAATTCAGGCTCAATATCAAGGTATCGTAAAATTACAAAGTGTTCTTCTTTACCGTTGCCGTCAATATCCATAGAATACGACTGTGTTACAGTAATCAAAGGCTCATAGTTTTCGTCAGTGCGTGCGGTAAGCTCTACTTCACCTATGTAATATTTACCTTTCGATTTTTTAAGAGCGTCGGCAGTTTTTGTGTAGCTTTCAGACGAACGCAGGCAGTCCATCGCAATATTTTCGATGTCTTTATCCAGCACCTTTACAGCACCGCTGTCATCATAATTCAATTTTGCAGTACGTATGTCCTGCGGTTTCTGCGGCAGTAAATCCGCATCCTGTCTGCAATAATGTTCTATTTCACAATATGTCATCTGAGGCTGATATAGTTTTTCGGTGAAATATTCGTCAAGCAGCTGCAAGACAACAGTTTTCTTTTCGGAATCTGACATTCCAGCTATACGTTCTTCAACAATAGGAACAGATTCAAAAGCAGCAAAATAATCAGAAATATACTGATTATATTCCTCATCATTTTCAAAGCCCGAATATTCATAGATATAATCAACTTCATTTCTGTACATTACATACTGTACAAGAGGCTCGGTCTTTATCTCCCTGTCGGAAAGAATAAGCCTTGCCCATCCGCCTTCACCGCCGCAGGAGCCGCCCGACCAGTATCTTGCAAAATACTGCGGCTCTCTGTCAATGATACAGCCGACTGGTGGCTCGCCGATATATGATACATCACCTGTACTTTCGGAAATGATACTGTTCTCGCTTACGGAAGCGCGATACGCACCGCTTTCATCAATTCCGAATACAGCCGCAAGGGAAATCATACCTGTTATCTGGATAATAAGCTCGGGACTGCCGTTATTATCAAGGTCAGCTATTGCTGCTTCCACACCGTATCCCAGCGTTTCTGCAAAACCTTCGCATTTTTCTATTTCAGTAAGATATTCGGTTGCACGAGCATCATAAACGGGTGTTTTCACGGCTGCTTCTGAAATTGTCTCGGGTGTGGTTGTAACAGCAGTAGTTTCCATTGCCGTTGCAGTTGCTGCAGCTGTTGTGTCTGCGGTTGTAGTCGTGGTGATTTCCGTTGTCGTTTCCTATGCTCTTTTATCAGCGTTACAGCCCGATAAAAGCATTGTCAAAGCAAGTAAAATTGATATTTTCTTTTTCATAAATTAACTCCCATAAATATAATACTCATTTATTTGTAAATATCTTTTAAGCCGTCATCGCTGATTTTGAGGGTGTTGAAGCTTTCACGGTGCTGAGCTATGCTTTCACCGCACTGATAGCATACCGATATACCTTCATTTTTATTGTTTATTATCCCTGACGCACAATGTTCGCCTATAGTCTTTCCGCAGTCACATATTTCAGATGTGTTGAAATTCTCCTTCACTATATCGCTTACAGTAAGCCTGTCGCCGTTAATATCATACATATATTTAACAGCTCCCGTGTAGGACTCAAGACCGCATTCTAAATAATTTCCGTAGTGGTGTGCTGCAAAATAAGTGCCTTCAAGGTATAACATCTCGTTCTTATGCCGTTCGTAATCCTCTGTGATTTCCTTGTACGCTCTGAGAACCAATTCATCTGCGGCGGCAAGCTCTTCATCTGTCAGAAAACGTGAAGGCCGGAAATGTATATCAGACTCCGAGGCTCCGATATTGCAGTAAATATCACCCAGCGTTGAAGAATAGCTGTACCTGCTTACCTCGCAGGTAACATAATCCGAAAAATCCAGCGGATTATTGGGTATGAAAAATTCATCACAGTAATCGCCTAAGTAAACCTCGTTACCGCTTGCAAAAAACTCGGGGTTGTAATTGAAAATTATAGAGTTAAGTGTAAATTCATAGCCTGCCGCAAGCAGTGCTGAAGGGGCGGCGGAGAAAGAGCCTGCATATCTTGCGAGATCACTTATAATTGCACTTTCGTAGTCAAAGCCGGCAGGAAAAAGTTCGTCTATAGAGTTGATTTTCTTTCTTTTTACAACGTCATAAACCGCACTTCTGCACATATACCATATATCTCCCAGACCATCTGTTCTGCCGTTCCATTTAACATAACCCACAGTTACCGAAAGATAGCCGTTGCAGATATAATGATATACCCGTATTTCGTCTTCGCCGACTATTGCATCATTTGGCTTGCATTCCTCAATATATGCTTCTCTGTACGGCAGAAGCTCCTTTTTACTTTCCTCAATAAAAGCGTTTACTTCAGCTTCAAACTCCTTGTTTTTAAGATATGTTACAGTTTGCGGTAAAGCACTGATATAACCATCATAGCTACTGATATAGTAATAATTCATTATACTCTCATCGCTGAAATCGGAAAGCGTATCCGAAATAACCCATTCGCCGTTCTGATTTTCGGCAGTGCTGATAAATCGACGGACTTTGTGAGGCTCATTTTTGCAGATGTACCGCTTTGAAAAAACGATTTTTTCAGCGGACGGCTCAGCTTCGAGAGCACAATACGGCGCATTGTCATAATAATAGAAATTATAATCAAAATGCCATTCTGTTCCGTAAGGGTCTGTAAAACTGTTAAACGACTTTATGTCAAAGCCATAATCCGCCTTTAATTTCAGAACACCCATTGAATCCAGCGTTTCTGCGGTAAGCTCACGACTAAGCTCGGAATTATTTTCATCAGCCTTGTAAATATCACAATAACCGATGTTTTTATTATAAATATTAAAATCAGTTAAAGTATACATTATATCGGGGGAAGCAGCAAGAACAAAATAAAGCTCGTGAACGCCGCCGTTCATTGTAAGCATATAGCCGCCTGTTTCATCCTCATAAAAACCAAGACAGTAATATCTGACTTCGTTGAAACTGTCCTCATTGTATGTAAATGTTCTTCTCAGAGGATATTCGCTCTGCTCGTTCCAGCTTCCGTAAAAATATTTTTCAAAAACGCTTAAATCCATAGTAAAATCTTCAAGCGCAAAATTGAAATCAAAATTTTCGGCTTTGACGTTCTGCGCTGTTTCTGCGGCTGCCGTTGTTTCAGGAAGCTCAAAAAAAATTTCACACGCCTGATATTCATTATTTTCATTCCAATATCTTCCGAAATACCTTCCGTCAACCTTTTCAAACATATATGCGTGACAGCTGACCTGATAATCCACAACTGCCGCTTCTTCAGTTTCAAAGTTTATTGCTACGGGATTAAGTATATCCATATTGGGAATGAACCAGTCATCCACGAAGAAAACAAAACCTGGCTGAAAAGTGTAACCGCTTGTATTGTTTTTTTCAGACTTTGGGAGTGTTGTCATATCAAAGGTTTTGGAAAGTCCGTCTGATTTTCTTGTGATAGTCAACAGAGTTCCGTCATACTTCTCGCTGCCCGCCACATTTTTCGGTGATTTTACTATGTATTCATCATTTTCAAAATAATGAAGCATACCGTCATAATATGTATAATCACACTTGCCGCTTTCTCCCGTTTTAATGTCGTAAAAGAGGACAGTTTCGGGGTCATCATAAGTGCTGTATTCAATACGGCTGCCGTTAAGTTCCATCATATTACTGTCCAGACCGCACCAGTTAATATCAACTTCAGGTATGATGATTTCTTTATTTATACGGTCATAAACATATAACAAACCGTTTCCGTAAATGAAATAATCCTCATTTATATCAGCGATAGCTGACCAGTTGTCCGCCTCAATAAAATCATATTCGCCTGTAAGCAGGTCAATATGAAGAATTCCGTCTGAGGTAGAGCAACCGAAATAATCATTTCCGTTTACTTTTCCGTAACCTGAAATACTCACAGGTATAATTCCTGTTTCGTATACAATTTCATTATCCTTTATAAAAAGATAGTTTTCATAACACCATAGCTGGGTGTTGTAATAACCATAGCTGAGATTTATCAGCCAATCGGCTTTTTCATTGCCCACATAAAATGATTTAATGGAATATTCATCCAGATAATTCCTGCTTCTCCACTTTTCAAGTTCTTCGCCCTCGAATTTTTCTTCTACCGCCTGTTTTCTCGAAATTATATATTCGTCTTCCTCATCAATTTCAAAATCATAACCGTACAATTCTCTGATTTTTTCATTATCAACAAGCTTTTCGGCGGTAACGGTGATTATTTTATCAGTGAGGTACGGTGCAATTGCAGAGATTGTTATCGGATTGTCATTAACTGTTGTCTCTGAAACAGAAACGGTTGTAACAGCAGTAGTTTCCATTGCCGTTGCAGTTGCTGCAGCTGTTGTGTCTGCGGTTGTAGTCGTGGTGATTTCCGTTGTCGTTTCCTATGCTCTTTTATCAGCGTTACAGCCCGATAAAAGCATTGTCAAAGCAAGTAAAATTGATATTTTCTTTTTCATAAAATCCCCTCACTGAGTATCATAATCTTATAATTCAATTATATCACTCAGAAAAGGAAAGTCAATATTTTAAAGTTTACAATATTATTACAGTTTTTCTCAAAAGGTTACAAATTGTAATAAATCTGCAAAGCAACTAAAAAACAACAGTCTCCTGTTTTATCATAGGAGACTGTTGTTTTTATGAAATTCTTAATTTTGCAGCTGTCGTATTATCATAGCTGAGACACGCTGACGGCGGCTTATATGATTACGCATACAGCTCCCCTGCTGTGTCCTTATAATACTCCGCCTGAGCGGTCCAGAGTTCTTTATACACTCCGCCCTTGCCAATAAGCTCATCGTGTGAGCCACGCTCCGCAATCCGTCCGTTGTCCATAACTGTAATCTCATCGCAGAAGCGACAGCTTGACAGTCGGTGCGAGATATAAATTGCAGTTCTTGTGCCGACAATTCCGTTGAATTTGGTGTAAATATCATGCTCGGAGATAGGGTCAAGCGCCGCTGTCGGCTCGTCAAGCACAATAAACGGCGAGCCTTTATAGATTGCTCTTGCAAGACACAGCTTCTGCATTTCACCGCCCGAAATTTCTACACCCTTATCGTCGAAATCCTT
>CAZGRB010000140.1:0-6059 GCA_964527695.1 uncultured Ruminiclostridium sp. | reverse complement strand
TTGAATTTTGCAGATGAGTATGGTATAATGAAAGCGACATAAAATTATTTCAGAGGAGCGTAATGAAATGGAGATTTCAAAAAGCGATTGGCAGCTTTTTCGTATCAGAAAAATAAAAGAAGAAGAACACTATATCTTGGAAGATTTTATATACGAAGCCATTTTTATTCCTGAGGGTATAGCCCCTCCGCCGAAGTCAATCATCAATCAGCCTGATTTGCAGGTATATATCAAGGATTTTGGAACAGAAAAGGATGATATATGTTTTGTCGCAGAAGTTGAAAACAAGATTGTCGGCGCTGTGTGGGTTCGTGATATGAAAGATTACGGGCATATCGCTGATGGTGTTCCGTCTTTTGCAATCTCACTGTTTAAGCAATACCGCAATTTGGGAATTGGCACAGAGCTGATGACAACAATGCTTAACGAACTCAGGAGCAAGGGATATACCAGAGCTTCTCTGGCTGTACAGAAAGCAAACTATGCTGTTAAAATGTATAAGAAAGTCGGTTTCAGAATTATTGATGAGAATGACGAGGAGTACATAATGGTTTGCGATTTGCAAGCGAATTAAAATGAATAAAACCGTCTGATTTGTCGAAGGCTGCTTTGACGGTTCCCGGACAGCCGATTACCATAATTCTTTTCATTTTTACACCTTCGGATTTCACTTTTTGTAAAATTGATTATAACAAAGGTAATGGAAAAAGTCAATGATACAAGCAAATCCGTTTTTGACATTGATATCAAAAGCAGGTTTAATTCATTTCGACTAATGCGTTATTGAAATTCTTCTTTTCTGTGATATAATTAAATTAACCCAAACATAGGAAAGGAGAAATGCTATGTTATATCTGTCTGAAAATCTGAAGAAATTTCGTCTGTTGAAAAATCTCACACAAGAGGATGTTGCTGAATATCTCGGAATCACTCCTCAGAGTGTTTCAAAGTGGGAACGTGCAGAATGTTATCCCGATATTACATTTCTGCCCGCATTGGCGAATATCTTTGAAACAAGTATTGATGTTCTTTTGGGAATGGATATAATCCGTGATGAGCAGACACAGCACAACATACACAAGTCAGCTACGGAATATCAGAGAAAAGGCGACTATACTTCTGCTGAAAAGGTATATCGTGACGCACTTAAAATATATCCGAACGATGCAGGAATGTTATTAGGGCTTGCAGGAGTTTTGGCATTATCTGAAAAAACAGATGAGGCAATTACTCTTATGGAACGAGGCTTACCACTATGCGAAAGCGAGAAACAGAAGGCTACAACCCGTGCGGCATTATGCTTTTTGTATCTTAAAAGCGGAAGAAAAGATAAAGCGGAACAGCTTGCTGCTTTGCTCCCTCATACAAGAGAAAGCAGAGAGGTAATTCAGCCGTTGATTTCTCGTAAACTTGACAATAGTGAGATTGCCAGAAATGTAAAACTCATTCTTCTTGGAGAATAAAATCACCGCCTTTGACAACTCGATTGCTAAAGGCGGTATTCGTTATTATCTTTTTATCAATATACTTTTCGGATTTTTACATCCCAAACTCAACCTCGTATGTAACAATAACCTCATACCCCTCGGCATTACGGTTAATCCTGCTGAAACGCCACTGTTGTTCCTTACGCATTTTTCTTATTTGTTCTCTTCCTGACGGAGTTTAATTTTTTGCCGTTATATCTGTACCAGCAATTGACAATTCATAAAATTTGTGCTATATTTAAAGAGGTGTTGAAGAACACCTTTTTAAATGCTATTAAGTTAGTCTATGCTAACATTTTATGAAGGGGAAAATGTATGATACTTGCCATAGAAATCATTATACTGTGTTTATTGTTCAGCATTATTATAATACTCGGCACAAAGAAAGATCCGCTTGGTGGTCTGCATAATCTCCCGAAAGCGATACAGGAGCGTGTGGCTGTTCTTCCTGAATATAAGGACAGAAATATACAGGTTGTTTCAGCCAAAAAGCGTATTCTGAAGAAAATCCCTGCACTTATTTTGCTTGCTTTTATATTCTGTGCAATGATTTACGGAGCAGGTGCAAGAACATTCCTGCAAGGATTTTTGTACACCTTAATTCTTTGGACAGTAATAAAGCTGTATGTAACGCTTGTGCTCAACTGCGGCTGGTATGCACACACCCAGTCAGTGTGGATAAAGGGCACGGAGGATATGAAAGCGGAATATCAGAACTATAAATTCTATCTTTCAAGCATTCCGAGAAGCTTGTTGGCAGGTGCGATTGTATCGGTGCTTATAGGATTTTCAATCATGTGTATAGGGAGCTAAAAGTATGTTGATGACATTTTCAATACTCGGTATAATCGGAGGTTTGCTCTGTGCCGTTGCTGATATGCTGTGGGATTTCAAGGGTGCTGACAACAACTCTGTCTTTATCCGTGAACAAACACTCGCAGGCGGCGGAGAATACTGCGACTGTCACTATATACATACACCGAAGAAATAACAAAACGGAGGATAAAAATATGCTGATGACTTTTTCAATTATCGGACTTATGGGCGGAATACTCTGCGCTGTGGCAGATATGCTGCTTGATTTAAAGGGCAAGGACAATAGAAAGCTTGGCAAAAACGGCATTATAGACAGCAATTGGGAAAAGATGAGCGAATGGCGCTTCAAGGCGTCTGTTTTGGTGGTAATGCTTGCTGTGCCTATGTATGCTCTCGGAATGTGGTCGCTGAGCGAGCAGATCGGCGGCACTGTCGGAACAATGCTCAGAGCCGCCACGTTTATAGGCTCTATGGGCGGATTTTTTATCCACGCATTTCTTTGCCTTTTGCCGATTGTCTACAAAAACAGCACTGACAAAGAACAGGCTGTCAATATTATCGACAAGCTGTACGAAGCGATAAAAATTCCTTTTCTTCTTCTCTATCTCATCCTCACTCTTGCTTCAACCGTGCTCGTAATAATTGCTATTGCAAACGGAAGTCTTGATGTGCCGTGGTTCTGTTATCTGCTCAATCCTATCGTGTTTATGATTATAGGCGTTTCGCTTCGTTTTGTAAAATATGATTGGTTTTATGACCTGCCCGGTATTTGTATGCCGAGTCTCGGTCTGGGAATGTTCGGACTTATTGGTATTATAAATCTTATGTAAATGGGGAATGTGATGAAAATACTTGCTATTCTCGGCATAATCGGTGGCTTGCTATGTGCCGTTGCTGATATGCTGTGGGATTTCAAGTGTGCTGACAACAACTCTGTCTTTATCCGTGAACAAACACTCGCAGGCGGCGGAGAATACTGTGATTGCCACTATATACATACGCCTAAAAGGCAATAATATGGAGGATATAAAATGAAGTTTTACGAATTTGGGAATGTTAATTCTACAACACTTCTACTCTTACATGGAATGAGCACTACATGGGAAATGAGTTTTAAGCCGCTTATTGAGCTTGCGCAGAAAGAGTTTCACATTATAGCGGTATCTTCGTAGGTATTCTCCTTGCAAATGTAATCTTCCTGCTTGGATTGGGCTTTCCCGAACTTTTAAACAACAATCAGAAGCTCGTTACAGAAAATATGATTGCTGATTATCAGTATATTCTGAAAATGCCTGTGGAAACGGAAAAGGAAAGTGCAGAAAAATACTGTGCAGGTTCCCTTATGACAATTCCTGATAAGCTGGAAAGCGAATCGGTAACTCTTTACGGCGTTGCTGAGGACAGCAGATATATTGAAATTGATACTGAGGACGGAGTATATATTTCGGAAGCCTACGCCAACAAATATGATGTAAAAACAGGCGATACAATCACCCTTAAAGAAGAATTCAGCTCAAAGGAATATAGTTTCAGGGTTGATGGAATTTATGACTATCCCACTATCATTTCCGTCTTTATGGAGCAGGATTATTTCAACGAGGTTTTCGGCAATGAGGACGGATATTACAACGGCTATCTTTCCGATGAAGAGCTTTCGGATATTGACGAAATGTTTATCGGGGCAAAAATAACCGAGGACGACCTTACAAAGCTGGCACGACAGATGAATCACTCTATGAGCAGCATTATGAGCTTATTACTTTATTTCGGACTTGTAATGTTTATGCTGATAATTTATCTGCTTTCAAAAATCGTACTGGAAAAGAATGCTCAGTCTATTTCGATGACAAAGATTCTTGGCTACACAAACGGCGAAATAGGCGGTCTTTATATCGTTTCCACAAGCATTGTGGTTATCCTTTCATTCTTCGTATCAATGCCCTTGGTTGACACAATTATGAGATTTGTGTGCGAGGCAATCTTCTCCGCATATTCAGGTTGGCTGCCTTACGAAGTTCCGTTTATGGTTTATGCAAAAATCATCGCATTGGGAATTATTGCTTATGCTGTAATTGCCTTTATGCAGTTCAGAAAATTAAAGAAAATCCCTATGGATATGGCACTTAAAAATGTAGAATAAACAAAAAGCTGACGGACTTTCCAAAACGAAAGGTCCGTCAGTTTATTTTATTCTTTTAACAGCGGTGTCATACTCTTTATGCAAATAGCCATTGTTGAGCTGTTATGCAGCAAGGCAGACAGTGACGGAGTTATTACACCGCCAAAGCCAAGCGGAAGAAGCACAGTATTAAAGCCCACAATAAAGCGGTAATTCGCGTTTATCCTCTGCATAAGCTGTTCACTTAAATTTCGCATTACTGCAAGAACAGTGAGGTCTGCACCTCTAAGAGTAATATCAGCGGTTTCTCTTGCAATATCCGAAGCGTCGCTCATTGCAACCGAAACATCTGCCGCCGCAAGTGCGGGTGCGTCGTTTATGCCGTCGCCAACCATTATCACTTTGTGTCCGTCGGCTTTAAGCTGTTCGATATATCTGTGCTTTTCTTCGGGGAGAACCTGTGCGTGATATTCCGTTATACCAAGCTCCTTCGCTATGATTTCAGCCGCGGAATTACTGTCGCCCGTAAGCATTACAACATTTCCTATGCCGCAATTCTTTATCATCTTAACAGCCTTTGCCGCCTCTTTTCGGGGAGGAGCATTTATGCAAAGTACACCTGCAAGCTTTCCGCCCACCGCAAGATTATCGAATAATTCTGTTGATTGGTCTTATGTATAAAACTTTTGGGAAATACCGAAAAGAAAATAGAGTAAGAAATTATTGATTGGATAAGTTATTTTCGGTAATGCAGAAAGAAAATTCAATTTCGAGGAGGTGTAATATGGATAAAACAATAAATAATTATGCAAAGATTTACAGGAAAGTACTTAGTCAGATAAAAGTTGAAAATATTGATGCCGAAATTGATTCATATAAGAAAAGACTTGGTGAAATGTATTCATCTGAAAATTTCAAAAAATACAGTGTATATCCGACAACGAATGTGGTTCATGTTTTTGCTGTGATTGCAATGTGCCTTGGTCTCAAATGTTTCAATATGTCTGACATAGAGATTATTAAGAATGTGCGATTATACTTTTAAGAAAAGATAGAAAGGGTGTGATAATACTATGAAAAATAAAGACCATCTCCCGATGTACGGCATAGGCCCGATTTACGGTGCTGTAAGCATAGCGTTAACAATTGTTGCCGTAATACTCGGACAACAGAATTTTGCAAAGGCAGGTATAATTGCCGTGCTGAAAATTCCGTCGCTGATAATCGGAATATTACTGATAATTTTCGGTGCATACCTTTGGTACGGTGCTGTTTTCCGGGCAAAGGTCGATGACGGAATAATGCAGAATAAGCTTGTTACAACAGGAGTTTACGGAATTGTGAGAAATCCGATTTATTCCACATTTATGTTTTTCTGCACGGGTGCATTGTTCATTTCGGGCAATGTGTTTTTCTATCCCTTGTTCTTCTTTTACTGGGGGTTTATGACTGTGCTGGTTGTGAACACAGAAGAGAAGTGGCTGGAAGAGGTATGCGGTGATGAGTACATCGAGTATAAAAAGAAAGTAAACCGCTGTATTCCGTGGAAGAAAAGATAGTATAATTATTGAGCAGCAGAGCGTATCTGCTGCTTTTTAATTTTGTGCAGACTTAACAGTAATTGAAATTTTTTCAGT
>CAZGRB010000139.1:0-6117 GCA_964527695.1 uncultured Ruminiclostridium sp. | reverse complement strand
TCACAATCTTGACCAATTGTCAATACCTTTTTTCAACTTTTTTGAAAATGTTTTGTGATTTCTTTCGCTCCCCGTTTTTGGGGAGCTTGTTTATTATATCACCTCGATACCACTTTGTCAACTGTTTTTTTCTCTTTCTCTCTTTTGCTTGCTTTATTCCATGTAATTTCAACCTTTGTTGGCAAAAATTTACAAATGACGATTTAACACAATAAAAAGTTCCTGCATTGATTCACCATATGCCTGCGACAGGCACACGCAGACGAGGAAAAAGCACCGACAGGCGTACGTCTGTATGTCGAGGCGCTTTTGACGAAGTAAGCAAAATTAAATGGCGCCGTTCGATACGACGCCATTTAAAACTAAATTATTTACAGTTTGATTCCTTCTTATAGCTGCCTGACATATATTAATCAAACAGATACATCCGATAATCAATCATTTTTGCGGTGCGTTTGCCTGTCGATAGGCATTAGCTCTGGAGGAAGCCGTAGTTTGACTTACCTGCCTTCTTGATCTTATACATCGCGTCGTCAGCCTGACCGATAATTTCATCAACACGCTTGGAGTTGTCTGTGATGATAGAAATACCGATACTTACATTTACAGAGAGGTGATCGCCGCTGTCGCTGTCGAAACCATCCTTTAATGTATTGAGGATAGATTCAGCAATAAGAGCAGGGTCGTTTTCTTCTGCATTCTTGAGACAGATAATGAACTCGTCACCGCCGTAACGACCTGCAAGACCGTTTTCACCGATAGCATTCTTGATAGTTGTTGCTGTAAAGCGGAGAACCTGGTCACCTGTCGCATGGCTGTACTGGTCATTGTAGAACTTGAAGTCGTCGATATCAACGAAGAGAATAGCGAACTGATTCTTTCTTACGCCGATAAGTTCGATTTCGTTGTTGATAGCGCTTTCAATAGTTTCACGGTTATAAACACCTGTGAGGGAATCGAAGGAAGCACGTGCAGTAAGCATATTTTCACTCTTCTTTGCACGGTCGATATCTACAATAACACCAACAACCTTGATGGGGTTGCCGTCCTTGTCATTGATTGTTGCAGTACGGATAAGCACCCAGATATAGTCGCCGTAGATGTTCTTCCAGCGGTATTCGTTGTGCTTGAAGTTTTCGCCCTTTGCAAGCTTTTCAAGGTCACTCTTATAGCGTTCGGCGTCTTCGGGATGAACCTTGCACTTGAGAAGGAAGCTGTCTGCAAAGTGGTCAGAGGGCGCACGGTAGCTGAACTTCTTGTTGAAGTTGTTGGAGAATGTAACCTCGTTGTTCTGGAAGTTCCACTCAAAGATGATATTATCAGACATCTCGATGATTGTTCTGTAACGGGATTCGCTGACAATGATTGTATCCATAATGTCATTGAATACACGTGCAATATCACCGTATTCGTTTTTGGACATAATATCAACACGGGCATCGTGGTCGCCTCGGCTGATTTTGAGAAGAGTATCCGAAATCTTGTAGAAGGGCTTTGTAACGGACACAATAAGAATAATTCCGAGAATAAAGAATACTATGCACAATGTGACTGCAATCGCTGCAATTGTACCCATTGTGGAAGTTGCACCGGAGGTTGCCGCAGAAGTCTGGTTTGAAGCTACAACAGTCCAGCCGTTTACAGTCTTTGTAACGAAAGCAAGATTATCTCCCGTTTCATAACGTCTTACAGTAGAATCAGCGTTTACAACTGCACTCTGATATATTGCATACTGCTGAGGCGCACTGTCAATTTTTCCTACAATTGTCTGTGTAGTAACAATTGAACCTGTGGGGTCTACAAGAAATACGAGGTTGCTGGAATGTTTCAGGAGTGCACGTAAGCCTGTGGAATCCTGACCGTATACGGCTGCAATATTGTACTTGCCTGCCGCTGCCTTGACAGATACGGTGTAATCAGCGTTGTTTGTGCCTGCTGTACTTGCTACAGGCTGATAATCCTGAGCTGTGACGTCGCAGAGACCTGCTGCGTCAACTGCATTTTCAGTGCCGCCTGCTACAAGAACAATGCTTCCGTCGTCATCGTAAACAACAACTGTCTTTACAGCAGATGCAGCAACAAGTGAATCAAGAAGCTCCTGTGCAGCAGTTCCCTGTGCAGAGGATGCGGAATAACCGCCGTCAATAAAAGTCTTTACGGCAGGAAGCTCCGTCAGGGACCTGAAGTTATTTGTAACATCGTCAAGGTAAAGGTCGAGACTCTCTGCCTGACCTTCAGACATATCGGAAAGATATGTTTCATAAAGGGTAGTTGAGGTTGAATCAAGCTGCACGGCAAGAAATCCTGAAAAAGCAACTGTAGATACAACCAGAAGAATACCGGTGACAATAACAAGTATATTTTTTACTTTCATATGTAATATCCACGCTCCATATTATTTCTGAGCAGAAATTACTGCTCGCTTACTATATAATATCACAAAAAACTGAAAATGTAAATAATTCATAAAGAATTTGTAACCTCGCCCTAAAAAATTAATACAGATTTGAGCAGGTTGCACAAACCGCATATAGAATGGACGGAATAAAATTCCGTCCGCAGCCCGTCGATAAACCCACGCACCGCAAAAAAGCAGTTTTGCAGATTATTGCAAGATAATTTAATAAGCTCATACAAAAGCTTTGCCAAGCCGTTTATACGGCTTGGCAAAAGCATTTTTGCTTACTTCGTCAAAAAACCGGCGCACCCAGGCAGATTGTGATAACAAACCGTCATATGCACTATCGTGTCTTTTTTCCTCTTCTGCGTGTACCTTTCGAAGGCTGTAAGATTATATTCAGTTTCCGAAAAGATCTTCACCGAATTTCCTGAGCTTGTCGAAAAATCCCGACTGTTTTTCATAATTCTTTTCGGTGAGCATATCGCTGTACTCCATAAGAGCTTCCTTCTGCTTCTTATTCAGATTCTTGGGCACTTCCAGAATAACCTTTACCTTCTGGTCGCCTCTGCCCTCACGCTGAAGCTTCTGTATACCCTTTCCCTTAAGACGGAATACAGTGCCCGGCTGTGTACCCTCAGGGATATTGTACTTTACGTTTCCGTCAATGGTAGGCACAACGATTTCCGCACCCAGTACAGCCTGTGCATAAGTAATAGGAATCTCCGTCAGGATATCGAAACCGTCACGCTCAAACAGCGGATCCTTCTTTACAACGATACGAACATTGAGGTCGCCTCTGCCGCCGCCGTTAGTACCGGTGTGTCCCTGATTCGGAACACGAAGAATCTGTCCGTCATCAATTCCCGCAGGAACACGGATATCCACCTTCTGCTTTTTCTGAACGTGTCCGCCGCCACGGCAGGCAGGACAGGGTTCTGTAATAACCTTACCCTTTCCGCCGCACTTTGTACAGGTACGGGTCGATGTAACCATACCAAGAATTGTTCTCTGCTGGAAGCGAACCTGACCTGTGCCGTGACATTCGGAACAGGTTGAAGCAGTTGTTCCGGGTTTTGCGCCGCTGCCGTTACAGGTGTCGCAGATTTCAGAGCGGTTTACCTCCACCTGACGGGTAACACCCTTGCAGGCCTCCATAAACGAAAGCTCCAGAGCGATTGCAATATCCGCGCCGCGCTTTGGAGCGTTGGGGTTTGCACCTCTTGAAGCTGCACCACCGCCCATTCCGCCGCCGAAGAATGTATCGAAAATATCACCGAAATCAAAGCCCTCGCCCGAAAATCCGCCGAAGCCTCCCATTCCGCCTGCTCCTGCACCGTAGGAGGGGTCAACGCCTGCGTGGCCGAACTGGTCGTAGCGCTGACGCTTCTGAGGGTCGGAGAGAACATCGTTCGCTTCGTTTACCTCCTTGAACTTTTCAGCCGCCTCAGGGTCATCGGGATGCAGGTCGGGGTGATACTGCTTCGCCATTTTACGGTAGGCTTTCTTTATTTCATCGTCTGAAGCACCCTTGGAAATACCGAGCACCTCATAGTAATCACGTTTTTCTGCCATAAAATCATTCCTTTTGTAATAACCGATTTTCCGCCGCACAACTGTGCGTTATGCGGCGGAGATCTCTATAATATTTTTTAAACTGCAAATGGAACTATATTCTTGGGAGCAAAAGGCTTACCATCAAGCCAATATCCGCCATTTCTGGTATTGCAAGAACATATCTTTCTTTTTTTCCTGATAAGGTCGATTGCTTTTCTTACTTGAGACAAGGGCAACCCCGTAATTTTTGCAAGCTCACCTGCAGTCATAATATCAGTTGCTCGACAAACCAATTTATAAATTATTTGCACCGGCGTCATGCTTGCCCCTCCTTAGTTAGCGTCTGTGTAGTCTACGTCTACAACGTTGTCGTCGGGGCCTGCGCCGCCTGCGTTTGTGCCTTCACCCTGCACATCAGCCTGCTGTGCTGCCGCACCCTGCTCCTGATAGATTCTGCCTGCAATATCATAGAACGCCTTCTGAAGTTCTTCCTTTGCAGCCTTGATAGCTTCGATATCTGTACCCTTGAGAGCTTCCTTGAGAGCGTCAAGCTTAGGTGTAACAGCAGCCTTGTCAGCGTCTGTAACCTTATCGCCGAACTCGTTCATGGACTTTTCAATCTGGTAAACCATCTGGTCAGCTTCGTTTCTTGTATCTACTTCTTCCTTGCGCTTAGCGTCTTCTGCCGCATAAGCTTCAGCTTCCTTGACAGCCTTGTCGATATCTTCCTTGCTCATGTTTGTGGAAGCAGTGATGGAAATGTGCTGTTCCTTGCCTGTGCCAAGGTCCTTGGCGGATACATTTACGATACCGTTTGCGTCAATATCGAATGTAACTTCGATCTGAGGTATACCACGGGGAGCGGGAGCGATACCGTCGAGACGGAACATACCGAGGGACTTGTTGTCCTTTGCAAATTCACGTTCGCCCTGTAATACGTTGATTTCAACGCTGGGCTGGTTGTCGCTGTATGTGGAGAAAATCTGAGATTTCTTTGTAGGAATTGTTGTATTTCTTTCAATCATTCTTGTGCAGACGCCGCCTGCTGTCTCGATACCGAGAGAAAGGGGAGTTACGTCAAGAAGGAGAAGACCTGTTACTTCCTTGTTGAGTACGCCGCCCTGGATAGCAGCACCCATAGACACACATTCGTCGGGGTTGATGCCCTTGAAGGGTTCCTTGCCTAGGTAGCCCTTTACAGCTTCCTGAACTGCAGGGATTCTTGTGGAACCGCCGACAAGAAGAATCTTGTCGATTTCATTAAGGGAAAGACCGCTGTCCTTGACAGCCTGCTTTAAGGGAACCATTGTAGCTTCTACAAGGTCAGCTGTAAGCTCATTGAACTTGGCTCTTGTGATAGTTGTGTTCATGTGCTTGGGGCCTGTTGCATCAGCTGTGATATAGGGGATATTTACGTTTACGGATGTGGAGTTGGAAAGAGCAATCTTAGCCTTTTCAGCTTCATCCTTGAGTCTCTGCATTGCGAACTTGTCTGCGGAAAGGTCTGTGCCGTCTGTTCTCTTGAATTCAGCAACTAAGAAGTCGATGATTCTCTGGTCGAAGTCATCACCGCCCAGGTGGTTGTTCCCTGCTGTTGCAAGAACTTCCTGAACGCCGTCCCCGATTTCGATAACGGATACGTCGAATGTACCGCCGCCGAGGTCGTATACTACAATCTTCTGTTCATTTTCCTTGTCGATGCCGTAAGCGAGAGCGGCAGCTGTAGGTTCGTTGATGATTCTGTGAACCTTAAGACCTGCAATCTGACCTGCATCCTTTGTAGCCTGACGCTGGGAGTCTGTGAAGTAAGCAGGAACTGTGATAACTGCGTCTGTTACAGCTTCGCCGAGGTAGCTTTCTGCCTCAGTCTTGAGCTTCTGAAGAATCATAGCGGAAATTTCCTGAGGTGTGTACTTCTTTCCGTCGATGTCAACCTTGTAGTCAGAGCCCATGTGGCGCTTGATAGAGATGATTGTTCTGTCGGGGTTTGTTACAGCCTGATTCTTTGCAAGCTGACCGACAAGACGTTCGCCATCCTTTGTGAATGCAACAACGGAAGGAGTTGTTCTGCTGCCTTCGCTGTTTGTGATTACTGTTGCTTCGCCGCCTTCAATAACGGATACGCAAGAGTTTGTTGTACCTAAGTCAATACCAATAATTTT
>CAZGRB010000138.1:0-6188 GCA_964527695.1 uncultured Ruminiclostridium sp. | reverse complement strand
GCATGACTGTTAATCATGATGCCACTGGTTCAAGTCCAGTAACAGGAGCCAGTAAAAGACCACTCATTGAGTGGTCTTTTTTGTTCTGTATTAAACTGACAAAAATGATAGTTTATTTTCAGTTTATAAAGGTATTATATAATCCAAGTGATAGGGGAGGAGAATATTATGTTTCATATTCTCGTAGTTGATGATGATAAGCATACAAGACTTTTGTTCCGTACTGTTCTTGAATCGGAGAATTACACGGTTTTTACAGCTGAAAACGGTGTAGATGCTCTCAAGATTATGGAATCCAGTCATGTTGACCTTGTTGTACTTGATATAATGATGCCCAATATGGATGGCTATGAATTTACAAAGATGCTCAGAGAGGCCAACAACAACCTTCCTGTTCTTATGGTTTCTGCAAAGCAGCTTCCGTCAGACAAGAAACAAGGGTTTCTTGCCGGGACAGATGACTATATGACGAAGCCTGTAGATGATGATGAGTTCCTGCTCAGAATAAAGGCTTTGCTTCGCAGGGCAAAAATTGCAAATGAACGAAAAATTGAAATCGGTGCAGTAACACTTGATTATGATTCTTTCACTGTAACCAGAAATACGGAATCACATATGCTTCCGCAGAAGGAGTTTCTTCTGTTATATAAACTGCTTTCATATCCGGGTAAAATCTTCACCCGTATTCAGCTTATGGATGAAATCTGGGGTGTTGAGACCGAAACAGGCTGGGAGACCCTTACGGTGCATATTGGACGGCTGAGAAAGCGTTTTGAGGGCTGGGAGGAATTTGAAATCCAGTCCGTCAGAGGACTCGGCTACAAGGCGGTGAAAAGAATATGAAAAGAGAAGAGAGAAAACAACGCTTCGCACTTACATCATTGCTCTCGTTATTTGTTTTTATAATAATTCTTTTGGCTTTTCTTATTTCTGCAGGTATTCTCTATATTATGGTCAAGTCAGATTTTATTTTTGAAGAACAGCCGTCTACGTGGAGTGTACTGTTGTTTATCGGCGTTGTAAGCACTGTTATAGGTGCAGTTCTGACAACTGTCCTGAGTAAAATTACCTTAGGGTCGGTCAACAATATAATTAATCAGATGAACCGCCTTGCATCGGGAGATTTTAAGGCAAGACTTAATCTCGGAAAGCCTATTTCGGTTCATCCGACATTTGTGGAAATTACTGAAAGCTTTAATAAAATGGCCGAGGAGCTTGAGAACACTGAAATGCTCCGCAGTGATTTTGTGAATAATTTTTCTCATGAGTTCAAGACTCCCATAGTATCCATTTCAGGTTTTGCGAAGCTTTTGAAAAAGAACAATCTGACTGAAGCGCAGAGAGCGGAATATCTTGATATTATAGAAGAAGAATCTCTCAGATTATCATACATGGCGACAAACGTGCTGAATCTTACTAAGCTTGAGAACCAGTCAATTCTTACAGATATATCGCAGTTCAATCTTTCGGAGCAGATAAGAAGCTGTGTGCTGCTTCTTGAAAATAAATGGGAAAAGAAAAAGCTTGAATTATATATTGATTTTGACGAGTACATGATTTCAGCAAATGAGGAAATGCTGAAGCAGGTATGGATTAACCTGCTTGAAAATGCAATAAAGTTTGCACCCGATTATGGAGTTATCGGAGTAGATATAAAAAAACAAAACAATATGCTTTCGGTTTCCGTTTCAAACAGCGGAAGCGAAATTCCGTCCGAAAGTATCGGTCATATCTGGAACAAATTCTATCAGGCGGATAAGTCACGTTCCTCCGAAGGAAACGGTATCGGCCTTGCAATAGTAAAGCGTGTTGTTGAGCTTCACGGCGGCGATGTAGCAGTAAAAAGTGAAAATCTTGCTACCGTGTTTACAGTAACCCTGCCTTCCTCCAAACCAATTTGATATACCTACAATGGCAAAATGCTCTTATACTAATGATATCCCCTTAAAATATCATGATTTCCTTTCAAACATACGGTATAAGGGATTGTTGCATCGGGCGGCTTTTATCAGCCGCCCGATTTTTTTGTTTACATTTAGTTTAGATTTTCGTGTTATTATTTGCTTTATAAAAAAGAAAGGAAAATGACAATGAAAAAGTGGTTACAGAATTTAGGATTTAAATTACAGCGCTTTATGTACGGGCGGTACGGAAATGACGAACTCGGACGTTTTTTAATGATTGCGGCGATTGTGCTTGTTATCCTGTCGGCATTTGAACCGCTGAGGTTTTTATATTTTGTAGCTCTTGCGCTTATGATATGGTCGATGTTCCGCTGTTATTCCAGAAATATCACAAAACGCCGTGCCGAACTTAATAAATATCTTAAAATTGCGGAAAAGCCCAAGCTTTGGCTGAGACAGAGAAAAAGAATGTGGAATGACAGAAATACCCATTGTTATATAAAATGCCGTGATTGTAAAATGTATATGAGAGTGCCGAAAGGAAAGGGACGGATAAAGGTAAACTGTCCCAAGTGTGGCAAGGAGTTTATAAAAAAGACATAAGGAGGAAATATGTTCGGTTTTATTCAGGCAAATATCAACGACCTGTCCGATGAAGATAAGAGGCGGTATAAAGCCGCATACTGCGGTCTGTGTCATGTTCTGGGCGAAAAATACGGCCTTAAAGGACGTATTTCCCTTAACTACGACCTTACATTTCTTCTTATTCTTCTGTCATCTCTGTACGACACAGATGAAACATCAGGGGAAAGCCGCTGCGTTGTTCATCCCATGAAAAAGCACAGCTATTTTACCAACAGGTACACTGAGTATGCAGCGGATATGACGGTTGCTCTTATGTACCATAAATGCCTGGACGACTGGAATGATGACAAAAAGGTTTATGCAAAGCGATATGCTGTAATGCTGGAAAAGCCGTATTCCGATATTAAGAACAGATGGCGCAAGCAGGTTGCAGTCATGGAAAATGAACTCTCATTTATTAAAACGCTTGAGGATAACAATGATACCAAGCCTGATTTGTGCGCCAACGCATTCGGAAGGATTATGGCGGCGGTCTTTGTTCCGTCAGAGGATAACTGGAAGGATTACCTCGGAAAAATCGGTTACGATATAGGCAGGTATATATACCTTGCAGACGCCGCTGTTGACATTGATAAGGACAGAAAAAAACACAATTACAATCCACTTGTAAACACAATAGAAAAAACAGAAGAAATGCGTCCGATGCTTATGTCAGTGCTGGGCGGTGCTTCGGACGCATTTGAAAAGTTGCCTCTTGAAAAAGATGTTGAGCTTTTAAGAAATATACTTTATTCGGGTCTGTGGATTAAATTCAACGAATGTGTTGAAGCAGAAAGGAAGGGTGAAAAGAATGGTAAGTGACCCTTATAAGATTCTGGGTGTATCGCTGGGTGCTTCCCAGGACGAAATAAAGAAGGCTTACCGTAAAAAGGCAAGAGAATGTCACCCTGACCTTAACCCTGATGATCCTTATGCGACAGAACGCATGAATGAGGTCAACGAAGCTTACGATATGCTGATGAACCCCGAAAAATATAAACAGCAGCGCGCTCAGAGCGCTAATTCATCAGGTCAGGGCTACAGCTACAATGCCGGAGGTTTCGGATTTGAGGATATGTTCGGTTTCGGCTTCAGCGGATATCAGAACATCGATGTAAATCCTCAGGTACAGCCTACTGACAGCGACCTTATACGTCAGGCGATATATTCTATTAACAGGCGGGATTACAATACGGCGCTTCATAAGCTTATGCTTGTTCCGTCATCTGAAAGAAACGGAAGATGGTATTATCTCAGCGCTTTTGTAAGCTATATGCTCGGCAACACGGTTGAAGCGCTTGAGGATATTCAGAAGGCGGTGCGGCTTGAACCGAACAATCCCGTATACACAGAGCTTTATCGGCAGTTTAGAGTTTCCGAGGAAAGGTACAGCTACAACGCAAGAGGCTTCAACACTTATGCAAGCGGAGCGCACCGTATATGTATGGGAATGTGCATTTCACAGCTGCTCTGCAATATCTGCGGATTCTGCAGGTGTATATAGCTATAATTAAAAACAAGGCGGTAGTGGTATACCGCCTTGTTTTTTTCAGATAATCATATTACAATAAAATTACAGCTGAGCGGCGGCATTTCGATAGTTACCGCAGGAATAGCAACGGGAGATAATTCAGGCAGACTGCCTGTTTCCGTAATTTTCAGTTCTTTGCCGTTCAGCCTCATTACAGAAGCTCTTGGTTCAGAGGCAGTAAGGCTGTATAATTCTGCGGAATTAGGAACCTCAATTGAAGTGCTTTCCGTAAGTGAATTATTGATTACAAGATATACCGCACCTTCTTTGCCGTCCTTTCGTGAATGACAATAGATATGTGCGCCCTCGGTATCAGGATTTTGACAGTCATAAACAGTAGTACCCATAAGCCTGTTCCACAGGAGTACGGCGAAATAATTAGGTCTCGGTTCAAATGTTCCGTGCTGTAAGAAGCCGTAGTCAGAGGAAGCAAGGGTGTTATGGAAAATAACACCGTCGGTAATTTCCGAAAAGCTGCCCAGTTCGTTAAGTGTACGGATTACATCAAGATAGGTGGATGCCCATGTATCGCCGCCGCCGCCCGCATCTCCTGATTCAGTTACCCACATCTGACCGTCAGGCACATATCTGTCTCTCAAAGGGGCATATGTTCTGGCGTTATCGGGTGCGACGGATAAATACGCTTCGGTGTGAGCTTCATTTGCCAACCAACGCATACCGGGCATCATGGAGCCGATACGCTCCGAAACATTGTTATAATAATGATAGCTGAATACATCAAGCGGAACCTTAGTACCGTTCATAAGGTCATCTGTGGTACACATTTTCATCATGCTTCCGATACCGGCTCCTGCACTCTTCATATCTGCTTTTGCCATACCGCCCTCACCGATAGAACAAGGGCCTGCAAGCAGGCAATCAGGATAGTTTTCTTTTATCCAACCGAAGAAAATATCGGAATCCCTTGCATAATCATCGGCGGTATAGCCTTCGGGTGCTCCCGACATCCGGAGCATATTTGGTTCATTCATGAATTCTGCGGCGGCAATATCCACACCGTATTCATGACTGAAATCAAATATTTTCTTCGTCTGCGTAAGGTCTAAAGGACCGCCGTCAGGGTGGTCTCCATTGCAGTTACTTACGGAAATAAGCAGCTTTCCGTCAACAGCCTTTACAAAATCCAGAACACCTGTCCACTGCTCCTTTGTAAGTACGCTCTGATAGCCTTCAGGGGCTTTTCCGTTTGTGGTACCGTCAAAGTCATAGTAGGTTTTTGTAGCCCATGTGCCTGAAACACGTACCCATGCTGTACCGAGTGCTTTTGCCATAGAGCGCAGACGTTTGTTATACAGGTCTATGGGCGGATAGTACTGCATAAGTTCCTCTGCTGCAGTAAAATCAGTAAGTTTTCCCGAAAAGTGAAAATCCTCTGTTCCTGCAATCTGCTCAGGTGTATAGGATTTCCAGAATGTACCGCCTGTTACTTCGGTCATTTCTATGTTGTAGGATACAAGTCTCTTGTCTACCTTCCGTATTTCGGTAAGGGCTGAAGGGTCAAGTATGATTTTCTTTTCCATTTACTGGTTACTCCTTTTCTGTAATTATATTGTTTATTATCCATAAAAATATAAACTACAGATAAACAACTTATGAGAAGCGCAGTTAAGCCTGACGATAAACCTACGCACCGCAAAAATGCAGTTTAGCAGTTTTTGCAAGGCGCAGATAAATAAGCTTATACAAAAGCTCTGTCAATCTGCATAAACGGCTTAGCAGATTGTCGAAAAACAACTTTTTCGACAATATAAAATCCCTGACAGAATTGTAATAATTCTGTCAGGGATTCATTATATTCATTTGTGACGATTTCTGAATTGAGTAAAATCGTTATGAACTCAGTTAAGAACCGCTCCCGAGGCACCGCCTGAAACAAGTGCCGCATAGCGCTTCAGATAGCCTGAAAGCTCTTTTTTCTTGGGAACAAAGTTTTTCATACGTTCTGCAAGAACTGTCTCGTCCACCTTGAGTTCAATAGTATTTTCGGGAATATTGATGCTGATAACATCGCCTTCCTCAACAACACCGATAAGTCCGCCTGAAGCTGCTTCAGGTGTAACGTGACCGATGCAGGCACCACGTGTTGCACCGCGGAAACGTCCGTCGGT
>CAZGRB010000137.1:0-6196 GCA_964527695.1 uncultured Ruminiclostridium sp. | reverse complement strand
GAAGTTGGCACAGGCTACAATAATTATACAGATTATATAAAATGGGAAAATCCTGCAGCACTTGCGGCTGAATATGGTATTTCAATGGATACCTCGAAGAAGTTTACAACGATTACCTCGGAAACTGACCCTGTAAAGGCAGTCTACACGCCTGAAAACATTGCGTCAATCGAGTTTATGTACAGTTCGGAAGCAAATTATGGTCTGAGGCACGTTTACCGTACCCCGCTTGACGAGTATTTTCATACAGGCGGAAATTCCTGGGACAGCTACTCGGTTTCATGGTACGATTTTGATGTGGATATTGAATTCATGCTGTTTTATACCGATGAAACCGCTGAGAAAATTGATGGGGTAAATTCACAGGCATATCTTGAAGCCAAGAATGAAATGAAAGAATACTATGCCCCTCTTATGACTGAAGAAGCACGTCGGAATTGCTTTGACAGCGACAGTGATTATCAGAAGGTAAAAGCGCTTACGGAGCAGATAACCCGTAACTGCACCAATGATTATACAAAGGCTCAGGCGATTGAGCAGTATTTCAAGTCAAAGGAATTCTGTTACGATAAGGATTTCAGACCTGCCGACGGCAGTATCGAGTATTTTCTTTTCAACACCAGAAGGGGTATCTGTTCAGACTATGCCACAGCTATGACGCTTATGTGCCGTGAGGCAGGACTTTATGCCCGTTATGTTGAGGGCTTTCTTGTTCAGAGGGTTGATTCCGAGGGGAATTTCTATGTAACTGCTGCTGACGGTCACGCTTATGTTCAGGTATGGCTTGACGGTTACGGCTGGACGGATTTTGACCCCACAAGCTCCAATATATACGAAAACACCGACAACACCTTTGTTTTTGTGGGTATTGCAATGATACTGCTTGCGTTGACTGCGGTTGCGATAGTTTTTATTCTCCCCGTAATCAGGGAAAAGAAATTTGTTGCTTCTGCAGGCAGGCTAAGGGGCAGGGAACAGCTTATCAGGCTTTATCCGAGAATAAATGATATTGTTCATAAGGAACTGCGCTTAAAGCAGAATATAATGACAATAAATGAACTTAAATCCGCTGTGTTTGATAATTACAGCATTGATATATCGCAGCTTGCAGAGGATTACGAAATGACAGTTTACGGCGATATAGACTGCGGCGGAAATAATTATATCGGTTCATATATCGGACTGAAAAAGGCAATAAAAAACAAAAAAGCTGAAAGCAGAAAGAAATAAGAAATGCAGGTTAAGATAAATCTTAACCTGCAATTTTTCATATATCCTTGATTTCACATTCAAGAGGGATGAATACGCACAGAGCAGAAGCGTCAGGCGCTTTTTCCGCACGGTACACATAATCACCCTTGGAGGTTATGATGTGCTTGGTGTATGATTCAGCATCATCGCACTTAACCATTTTAAGAGAATCACCGAAGGAATTTGTTGCCTCGGCAATTCCATTCTCTCCGCTTATTATGCTACCGCCTGTAATAACCACATTCCTGCCCTTGTTGCCGAACCAGTTGGGGTTAGCGGACAGAATATAGGAGCTTACTGCGCCGTTTGTTATATAGACCTTGCCGCCGCCTTCGCGGTTTCCGATACCGCACACACTTGTACCTTCGCCGTAAGCACAGATATAATCAGCGCTGCAGGTGATATCAATGTCGCTGTCAAATGAACCTATGCAGACAGCGTCTGCGCCTCTTGCGTCGATTTTGACCTGACCTCTGAGAAGTCTGATATTGCCGTTTCCGTAATGGAACAAGCCTATGCCGACAATCTTTTCGCCTTTGATAAATATTTCGGTGTCGCCGTTGGAGTTGAATTCAAGGTTTCCGTCAACTGTGCCGATGCCCACCGATTCATTTCCGTTAAGGTCAAGCTTTATATCAGCACCGTTGTTGTTTATTGTTACCTCGCCGCTTACCGCACCGATACCGAGGGATTTGATGCTGTTGCCCATAATGCTTACAGAACCGCTGTGGAAGGTAATAGCTGTATCCTCTGACTGAACCCCGCCGCCGATTCCTACAATCTTATCGCCGTTGCAGTCAAGTTCAAGCTTACCGTTTATACCGATGCTTATTGAACCGAAGGAATTGTTGTAGTTGCCGCCAAGACAAACGCTGTTGTTGCGGTCTGCATTTATTCTGAGATTGCCGTCGCCTGTAATACTTAGCTCGGAGTTTTCGGGAACTCTGATTCCCTCCTTATTGAGAATGTTGTCTCCCACAAGATTCACATTGAGCCTGCTGTTTGCGCCCGCCTGAATTGTAGTCTCCACGCTGCCCTTGATGTTGACATTTTCAAGGGTAATGGTACAATCCGAATATGTATCTGTCTTGACAATCATTTCTATCATATGTTCCTTCTGGCCTATAAGATGAACATTTCCGTTTTTAACGAAGATAGATGTATACCTGTCAAGTGCGATATCAAGAAGATTAATGGTTTCGCCATCCTGTGCTTCATACACGTTCTGACTGCTGTTGAACTTGACGAGTCTGATGTTTTCGCCGATAATAAAGCGTTTGATTTCCTGAGGAATTTCAGCAATTATATCAGAATCCGGCCTTGAAATATAGAATCCCTGAAGCAGGTCAACTCCGAGCTCAATAAGCGTCTGCAATTCTTCCTTTGTTTCAACACCCTCGCCCAGTACGAGAATACCGTATTTTCTTGCAAACTGGATTATATTTGATACAAGAAGCTGTTTTTTACGGTCGCTGTCAATGGAGGTTATAAGGTTGATGTCAATTTTTATGTAGTTGGGATTATTGTGCAGAAGCTTTGATTCGTTGGAATATCCGCTGCCGTAGTCGTCAATGGCAATCTGACAGTCGAAAAGCTCCTGAATTTTTCCGAATGCAGCAAGGCTTTCCTCGGTATCTTCAGAATCCTCCAGAATTTCCACAACGGCATTCATAGTAACCTTTCCGAACTTATCATGAAGCTGTTTGAGATGTTCATCCTTCAGGGTTATGCTGGGGATACTGTTTATAAATACCTTTTTATCTCCGAACACCTCATGATTTTCGCTGAAAATCTTGAGGGTATTGTAAAAGGTGTAATATTCAATATCGTAAAGCTTCTGGCTTATTTCTGCATATTTCAGAATATCACGGGGAGCAAGACCGACCTCAGGCTTTGTACGCATCAGGGATTCATAGGCATATATAGAACCGTCCTTTGCACTTACAATAGGCTGGAACTTATAAATAAGCTCATTTTTATCAATCATACGCTTGAATTTTGCAAATTTTTCAAGCTCGATATCCTTTTCACGGTAAATGTTACGGATACCTTCGTTTGAAAGCTGCATATAAGGAACAATTTCAAAAATCATTACGACGGATATTACGATAAGCGAGCCTATAAGACATACTGTAAACAGCGTATCATGGACTCCGTCCGAAAGAATATAGTCGCAGATGAGAACACCTGCCATTACGATAATCGCAACAGCCAGCAGACAGCACTTCAGACCGAAGATAATCTGGTTCTTATTGGGCTTTGTTGATCTTTTCTTCATATTTTATTCCCCTGAAACGGTTTATTATTTATATTATTACACAATGATAGTATAACCGAATTTTACTGTAATGTCAATACGGAAATATCACCAAACTTTATTGTGCTTGTGCAACAAAAGAAAAAATGTCGGGTAAAAATTGTGCAATATAACAATGGTTCATTTACATTTAATCGGCAATTAAAGCATTGCAGTGTTTCGTTTGTTACCGCAGTGTAACTGGTGTGTAAAACCGTGTTATTTGTCAAACCAACTTCATGTAAAATTGCACAAATAAAAAAATAAATTATAGTGCAAATAATACTTGAAATGGATGCGCATATAATGTATAATTAATTTGTGCAAACTCATTTTGCAGAAAGGAATGACAGTATGAATAATAAAAAGACGCTCGGACTTACAAAGGCAATTATTATTTCTGTGATAATTACTACCTCTGTTTCACTTATTATGCTCACGGTGATAGGCTTTTGTGTTTCTTATTCAAAAGTTAAGGACGGAATTTTCTCCACCACTGAGCAGTCGCTTGCCGTATATTCTGAAGAAGTAAACCAGTGGCTTATCCGTCAGGGTGAATTTACTGCGGCGCAGGCCAATGCTGCCGGAATACTGGGTGAAATTTCTGAGGGCCACCAGAATAATGATGACTTTATTGACAGCGTAATGACTTTAAACAGCGCACTTCTTGACTGTTACACCGCCTATGAGGATGTCAGTCTCTATATGGCGGTTACTGATACATCCACTCTTCCCGAAGGCTTTGACGCTACCACAAGAAGCTGGTATCAGAATGCCAAATATACAAGATCCACTATTTTTACAGCTCCTTATATAGATACTGCCACAGGCAGAATGATTATTACCGTAGCATCTCCTATATATGAGAATGACGCTTTTGCAGGTGTTTTTGCCTGCGATATCACTCTTGACAGCGTTATGCAGCTTGTAGGCGAGATGAAGATTACCGAAAACGGTTATCCCGTACTTATTGACAGCGACAACAACTTTATGATTCACGGTAATGAATCGTTCAATCCTGCTGTTTCAGACGGTTCGGCTGTTATAACCTCATGTGCCGATACAGAAGGCGATTACAGTGTGATTCTTTCATCTCTTTCAGATGAAATTTATTTTGATTCCAATAAGGACTGGGACGGCGAGACCAAGTATTTTGCTTTTACAAAGCTTTCTGCTGCTGACTGGTCGATCGGATATGTAATGCCCCAAAGTGATATCAACGGTGAACTGATCGGACTTGCTGTTACATATATAGTTCTTTTTGTTGTTTTATTTGTTGTGACAAATCTGGTAGTTGCAAGCGTTACAAAGGTTCAGATGAAGCCTTTGAAGAAAATCAGCACTGTTGCCGAAAGAATTGCTGCGGGCGAGCTTTCCGCTACCTTTGATTATAATTCGGGCGATGAAATCGGACAGCTCTGCGCAAACTTTGCAAGCTGCACAGAAACAACCAGAAAGTATATTTCCGACATTTCCGACAAGCTGGACAGACTTGCTCACGGTGATTTTACCGTTGAAATTACTGAGGAATATATCGGTGATTACGGCTCAATAAAGGATTCTCTCCAGAATATCATTTATTCAATGAGGAGTACTCTCAATAACATCGAAACTGCTTCAGCGCAGGTACATATGGGCGCTTCCAGTATGGCAGAGACCTCGTCACAGCTGGCTCAGGGTGTTTCCGAGCAGACTGCGCTTATTGATGAAATCGTAGCAGCTGTTACTGCAGCAGGCGAAAAGATTCACGAAAACGTAAAGCTTACCGACAATGCCAGAGTTATTTCCGACAAGACCGCTACTGATGTCGAGCAGAGCAATGAGCAGATGAGAAATCTGCTGGAAGCTATGAACGAAATCCGTCATACTTCCGATGAAATTCAGAAGATAAACAAGACAATTGAGGATATAGCATTCCAGACAAATATTCTTGCTCTCAACGCTTCTGTTGAAGCCGCAAGAGCAGGTGAAGCAGGCAAGGGCTTTGCAGTAGTTGCTGATGAAGTAAGAAACCTTGCAGGTAAGTCTGCCGAAGCTTCCAACCAGACTACACTTCTTATCCAGAACAGTACCGAAGCTGTTGAAAAGGGTATGAAATATGCTCAGCAGACTGCACAGTCTATGAATATGGTTGTGGAACAGACCAGGGAAGTTGATGAAATCATCATGAATATTGCCACATCGTCTCATGAGCAGGATGCGTATATTTCAGAAATTTCCGAAAAGGCGGCTACCGTTTCAGGTCATGTTACCTCTTCTGCCGCAAACGCTGAAGAAAGCGCAAGCGCTTCTGTTGAACTCAATTCTCAGGCTTCAATCTTAAAACAGCTTATGGAAAAGTTCAGAGTATGATAATAAATTCAAAGACCGCAGAGCAAACGCTCTGCGGTCATTTTTTATTTCATTTTGAAACTCATACAGTCTGTACACTGCTTCTTTGTAGGGTCACATTCGTGAGTACCTACCTTGATTTTGTCAAGACTGCAGTAATCCTTGTCGCAACAATGATGTGCGCAGTTCTTGATTGAACATTCAATACTCATATTTGCTCTTTCGCTGCTCATAATAATAATCCTCTTTCAAATATTTTTTAAGGCGAAGCGCCTTATGAGGTTATTATCCGCAGTTTTTCTGCAGATATGTATCAGA
>CAZGRB010000136.1:0-6230 GCA_964527695.1 uncultured Ruminiclostridium sp. | reverse complement strand
TAATCCCTCGTGCTCGCCATACTCAAAGCTTTTTTCAAAAAGCATCTGCATACCGAGGCATATACCCATAAGGGGCTTTTTCTGTGCCTCTTCTTTGATAACATCAATAAGACCTGTTTCAGCAAGCTTTTTCATAGCATCAGGAAATGCGCCGACGCCGGGAAGAATAATTCTGTCCGCATTTCTCAGATCCTCAGCCTTATTTGTAACTATATTTGGCAGCTCAAGATAATTCAGCGCATTCTGAACACTGAAAAGATTGCCTGCACCGTAATCAATAACCGCTATCATATTATAAAACTCCCTTTGAAGATACTGCCGAACCGTCAGCGTTAGGTGTTACTGCCTGCTTTAAGGCATAAGCCATTGCCTTGAATAAAGCTTCGGTAACGTGATGATCGTTCTTACCGTATTCTTTTCTAAGATGTAATGTTATACCTGCATTAAAAGCGAATGCACGCATAAATTCCTCTGTAAGACAGGTTTCATAATAACCAATTCTTTCATTTAAAAAATCAGCATTGAAAACAAGGAAAGGTCTTGCACTGATATCAAGCGAACAGAAGCAAAGCGCTTCATCCATAGGGATAAAAGCCGAACCGAAACGGACGATACCACTCTTGTCGCCGAGAGCTTCAGCAAATGCCTTACCAAGACAGATACCTACATCCTCTGCACTGTGATGACCATCAACCTCGAGGTCTCCGTCGCATCTGATAGTAATATCAAATTTACCATGAACAGCAAGTGCTGTAAGCATGTGATTCAAAAATCCAAGACCTGTATCAATATCGGCTTTTCCCGTACCATCAAGGTTAAGGGCAAGCTGTATTTTAGTTTCTTTTGTATTACGTTCAACAACTGCTGTTCTCATAACATTTTCCTTTCTTTAAGCAAGTATTTCCTCAAGCGCAGCAAAGAGTATATCCATTTCTTCCCTTGTGCCTACTGTAATTCTCAGATGATTACTGATTCTGGGCTTGTTCCAATAACGGACGAAAATCTTACGTTTCTTTAACTCTTCAAAAATCACACCTGCATCAACCTCAGAATGAGACGCAAATATGAAATTACTCATTGAATCCGGATATGTAAAGCCAAGCTCTGTAAGCTTCTTCTTTGAATATTCACGTGTTTCAATGATTTCGCTTGTGGTTTTTACAAAATAATCATTGTCATAAACTGCCTCTGCACCGCAGAGCTGTGAAAGAGGATTCATTGTATAGGAGTTTATGGAGAATTTCACATCGTTCATAAACTTTATAAGCTTTTCATTTCCTATGGCAAAACCAATTCTCATACCCGCCATGGAACGTGATTTCGAGAAAGTCTGCACAACAAGCAGGTTATCGTATTTCTCTACAAGAGGAATACAGCTTTCACCGCCAAAATCAACATATGCTTCATCAATAATAACTACCGAATCAGGATTTGCCTTTATAATTTTTTCAATCTTGTCAAGGCTCTCCAGAACACCTGTAGGAGCGTTGGGATTGGGAAAAATTATACCTCCGTTTTCACACTTATAATCATCAGGTTTAATTCTGAAATTTTCATCAAGAGACTTTGTTTCATAAGGTATGCGATATACGTCAGCCCAGACATCATAAAAAGAATATGTAATATCAGGGAATAAAACAGGCTTATCAGAATTAAAAAAGGTAAGAAAAGCCATTGAAATTACATCATCTGAACCAACACCCACAAAAACCTGAGAAGGCTTTACATTGTATTTTTCCGCCAGTGCTTCAACCAGTACCGTAGAATTTGTATCAGGATAAAGACGCATCTTTGCGTCATCAAAGCTATCCATAACTGCCTTTACACGAGGTGACGGAGGGTAAGGATTCTCGTTTGTATTAAGCTTTATAATTCCGCAATCCTTCGGCTGTTCACCGGGAATATACGGAACAACCCTACGTATGTTATTTTCCCATTTATTCATAAAATCAGTCCTCAAATCTTACCTTGATTGCATTTGCGTGAGCTGTAAGCTGTTCACGTTCAGCCACAAGAACAATATCGTCCTTGGCTTCACGGAGAGCCTGCTCTGTGTAATAAATGTAGCTGGATTTTTTGATAAAGCTGTCAACCGATAATGGAGAGAAGAATCGTGCTGTACCACTTGTTGGTAAAACGTGATTAGGGCCTGCATAGTAATCGCCTAGAGGCTCGGGAGAATACTGTCCAAGGAAGAGTGAGCCTACGTTATCAAGCTTTCCGATATACTCGAGAGGATTTTCAGCTACAACTTCAAGGTGCTCGGGCGCAAGGCTGTCAGCAATTTCACAGGCCTGCTCCATAGATTTTGCAATAATAATCTTGCCGTAATTTTCAAGAGAATAACGAATAATTTCTTCTCTCGAAAGTGTTTTTGCCTGTCTTTCCAGTTCTTCAGCTGTTTCCTTTGCGACACGTTCGCTTGTTGTAATAAGAATTGAGCTTGCAAGTTTATCGTGCTCAGCCTGAGACATAAGGTCAGCTGCAAGATACTTGGGATTTGCGGTATCATCAGCAATAATAAGAATTTCGCTGGGTCCAGCAATCATATCAATATCGACTGTTCCGTAAAGAAGCTTCTTTGCTGTTGCGACAAAAATATTTCCGGGGCCGACAATCTTTGAAACCTTCGGAATTTCTTCAGTGCCATATGCAAGAGCAGCAACAGCCTGAGCACCACCGCACATAAATACCTTATCCACACCGCAAAGCGCAGCGGCAACAAGGATATCCTTATTGGGAGTACCATCCTTAAGAGGAGGAGTAACCATGATAATTTCACCTACACCTGCGATTTTAGCAGGAATTGCATTCATAAGAACAGAAGAAGGATAAGCCGCTGTACCGCCGGGAACGTAAAGACCAACCTTATCAAGTCCTCTTACACGTCTGCCAAGGATTACACCGTTCTTCTCGGTCATAACATATCCGTTAGGCTTCTGCTTTTCGTGGAATTTTGTAATATTTTCAACACAATTAAGCATTGCATTAACAAATTCAGGGTCGGCCTCTGTAAGTGCATCGTTAATTACTTCGTCAGGCACTCTGTAATATTCAACATCTGCACAGTCAAATTTTGCAGTATACTCTTTTACTGCTTTATCACCGTTTTCCTTTACATCAGCAATGATTTCCTTTACAATTTTCTCTACATCGTTATTAATTTCACTGCTGCGCTTCTCAACTTCTTTTAAGAAAGCTTTTTCACTGCCATCAGCATAAATTGTACCTATCATTTCAATTATCTCCTTTATCAAGCGCTTGTGTCATTTTGTTCACAAGATTATCAATAGCTTCCTTCTTGAGTTTCATACTTACCGTATTAACAATAAGCCTTGCAGAAATAGGCGCAACATCCTCGAAAACTTCAAGTCCGTTCTCCTTAAGTGTTGTTCCCGTTTCAACAATATCTACAATACCGTCTGCCAAAGAAACCAAAGGTGCCAATTCCACACTTCCTTCAATTTTCACGATATCAACATCCATACCCTTTGCCTCAAAATAAGTACGTGTGACATTAGGATATTTTGTCGCAACAGTCTTTACACCGTAACCGCTGTAAAAATCATCGCCCTTCTTACCTGCAAGTGCAAATTTACATTTACCGAAACCAAGATCAGTAATTTCATAAAACTTACCGCCATGCTCCATTATAGTATCCTTGCCGACTACACCGATATCACAAACACCGTGTTCAACATAAGTTATAACATCAGCCGCTTTCGCAAGTACAACTTCTATATTCTCTCCCGGAATTGTCAGTATAAGTCTTCTGCCCTTATCTCTGAGCTCTGAAACATCATAGCCTATTTTTTCAAGGAGATCCACGGTTTTATTTTCAAGTCTGCCCTTTGTAAGAGCAATTCGTATTTTTTTATTTTCCATATGACAAACTCCTTATAATGCCTTTTCTGTTACAACTGAATCAGAAACGATATCCAGACGTTTAATGCCATGAGCAACAGCATACTTTACCGCATCATCCTCGTTTGCAAAAACGGAATTGAATACTTTAAAGCCTTCCTTAATCAGCTTACTGCAATGCATAAGGCCATTAACCTCGCTGCCTTTTACAGCGTAAACAAGCACATCAGCGGGAGTTGTAAGCGTAGTATCACCGTCCAGAGATTTAAGCTGAACCTTTGCCGCTGCTTCAACATTGACAGCAAATCCGACGGCAGGAACATCCCTGCCGAAATCTCCGATGAGATTATCGTAACGACCGCCGGAAAGCACCGGAGAACCGTAGCCCTCAACAAATCCGCGGAAGATAATACCTGAATAATAGTTCTTTTTATGAACAAGTCCAAGGTCAACCTGAATTTTCTCAACACCGGCTCCGATAAGCGCATCATAAGTTTTCTTCAGAGAATTAAGCTTTTCTTTAAGCTCAGATGTTATCATGTACTTCTCTGCAATTTCAAAAACCTCAACACCGCCAAAAAGTGTAGGAAGAGCCCTGAGAGCATCAGCGGCAGCACCGCTGTATGACGAAAGAGCCTCATTAAGCGCAGGGTAATTCTTTGTATCAATAAGTGCCTGAATATTATCAGCTTCGTCATTATCAATGCCAAGCTGCAAAACAAGCAGACGGAAGATACTGCTTTCACCGATTTCAAGACGGAATTCATCACTGCAGACAGAAAGAGCATGAATTGCAAGAACAAGCGCCTCATAGTCAGCGGCTGTTCTATCGCCGCCAAGAATTTCAATACCACTCTGAGCAAATTCATCATCACGACCGCTGTTCTTGGGATTTACCATAAAGATGCTCTGATTGTAAAACAACTTTAACGGCAGAGGTTCTTCGCGTAATCTTGTTGCAACCAGTCTTGCAATAGGCATTGTTGAATCGGGACGCAGAACCATAAGTCTACCCTTTGCGTCAGTCAGCTTATACATTGATTCCTGAGCAAAGTATCGGGATTTAAGAGTGAAAACATCAAAAAACTCAAGACCGGGTGTAACAACCTCTGTATACCCATGACTTAAAAATATATCTGTAAGTTTTTTTTCTACCATTCTGAGCGCAACACACTCATCGAAAAGCAAATCTCTCGTGCCTTCAGGTGTGAGCAAATCATATCTTTTCATTGCGGAAGTTCCTTTCCTTCATTTATTCACTTTAGTATGCTACCATATTACCATATTATCACAACAATGTCAATACAATAAATGGATTTTGTATGATTGAACAATTTAATATGAATTAATTCACATTAATTGGTCAACATATAAGCAGAGAATCAAAAATCAAATAAAGACATCTGAGCAGATTTAGGCAGACCTTCAAACACACCCATTTCTTCAAGCTTGTCCATGACCGTACCATTCAGAGAGGATTGGCTTCTGATATCCTCAATGCTGATATAATCCTTCTTCTGAATTGTCTCATAAAGACTGTTTGCAGCATTCTCGCCGCATCCTTCAACTGAAAGGAAAGGCAGTCGAAGAGAACCGTCTTCAATCACATATTTGGTTGCATGAGATTTTTCATAATGAACGGGAAGGAATTTTATACCACGGCAAAGCATTTCATGAACAAGCAGGAATGCTTCATATGTAGATTTCTCCTTGGGAGTTGCGTCAGGATTTGATTGAATCTGCTGCATACGGGTTTTTACGGCATCCTTACCCTGCAATGCAATCTTTATTTCAATATTTTCAGTATGCTTTGTAAGAACAGCTGCGTAGAACTGCGCAGGATAATAAATCTTATACCAGCCCAGTTTAACCGCACCTGTTACATAAGCAGCAGCATGAGCCTTAGGGAACATATACTTGATTTTCTTACAGCTTTCCACATACCAGTCGGGAACATTGTTATCCTTGAAAGCCTGATAGATTTCATCGTTGAAAAGCTTAGTAGCATTTCCCTTTCTTGTGATTTCCATAATCTTAAAGGCAAGACTCGGGTCAACACCCTTGTGCATAAGATAAACCATGATATTATCACGGGTACCTATAACCTCACTGATAGTACAGGTGCCATTCGCAATAAGCTCCTGCGCATTTCCAAGCCATACATCAGTACCGTGTGAAAGGCCTGAAATCTGAAGCAGGTCAGAGAAATTCTTTGGCTTTGACTCAAGAAGCATTCCGATTACAAAGCTTGTGCCGAATTCAGGCAGACCATATGTTCCCACCTTAATTCCTGTTTCTGCTTCGGTAATGCCAAGTGCATCAGGAGAAGTAAAGAGACTGTATACCTTTTCATCGGATGTAGAAAC
>CAZGRB010000135.1:0-6237 GCA_964527695.1 uncultured Ruminiclostridium sp. | reverse complement strand
TTTTCAAAAGCCGTGGTGCAAGTTCAAAACAGATATTTTTCCTTTACGCAGCAGAATCTGGTATTTTAGGTCTGATAACACTTATAACCGCACCTTTTATAGGACTTCTGCTCTGCCGTTTTCTTGGTGTTTCAAACGGTTTTCTGGAATTTGTAAACAGAACAGGTATTGCAGCAAAAATCACAGGTACAGCTGTTATGTATGCGCTTCTCGCAATTGTTGTATTCTTCCTTACAACAATGATTCCGATTATTCCTGCATCAAAGCTTTCTATTGTAGAATATAAAGCAAGTAAAACAAAAGTTGTAAAAGTTTCTCTCTGGGAAAAATGCTGTGTAGATTTTATCCTTATTGCTGCGTCAATAGTATTCTACATAATTTACACTGCAAATGAGGTTGTCTCCAGCGAATCAACCGGCGAAATCAATCCTCTGTTCTTTATTTTCTCTACCTGTCTTGTTCTGGGTCTCGGATTACTTTTTGTAAGGATTTATCCCTATATTCTCCGTGCAATATACACTATTTTCAAGCCTTTGTGGTCACCTGCCCAGTATATGGCTATCACATCTGTTTCAAGAGGTCAGGGCGGAAAAGTTAATTTCCTTATGCTTTTTCTTATTGTAACTTTTTCGCTGGGTATCTTCTCTGCCAATACCGCAAGAACCATCAATACTCAGAAGGAAGACAGAATTTATTATTCAACAGGTGCTGACATAAGACTAAAGGAATACTGGCAGGAAACAACAACATCCGATGAAAGCATGACAACCACGGGTTATGTGGAAAAGGACTTTGAGCGTTTTGAAGAACTTTCGGGAGTTGAAACCGCAACACGTGTTCTTATCAATGAAAAAGCAAAGCTTACTGTTGATAAAACAACAGAAAGCAATATAACACTCATGGCGATTGAGCCGTATAAATTTGCAACAACAGCGTGGTTCAGAAATGACCTCCTACCTGTTCACTGGTGGAATTACACCAACGCTCTTCAGGATTACCCGTCAGGAATAATCGTTTCCCGCGCTCTTGCTGATGCATTTGAACTTGAACTTGGTGATACTGTTCAGGCCAAGTGGTCCGGAAATGACAATGTAAGCGCTACCGTTGTTGCTATTGTTGATTACTGGCCCGGTATCAATCCTAACGAAGAACAAAAAACCACTTTATCTCCACGTGAAGAAAGAGAGCTTGAACAAGCAGCAGAAAATGGTGAATTAAACACCGAAATGGCTTCATATGCAACTAAATATTTCATGATTATGAATTATTCATATATTTATAATCTTACAGACATTGAACCGTATGAAGTATGGATTGACCTGAAAGACGACGCCACAAGCGAAGCCCTTTACAATGATATATCAGAAAAACGCATCCCTATTGAATACATTACCGACTCGTCCCAGCTTCTTATTCAGGAAAAGAATGAGCCTCAACTTCAGGGCATGAACGGCGCTCTGACAATGAGCTTTGTAATCATTATGATAATGACAATAATCGGCTTTCTTATTTACTGGATTCTATCAATCAGAAGCAGACATCTGCAGTTTGGTATTCTCCGTGCTATGGGAGTAACTTTCCGTGAAATTATCGGAATGATTGGTTATGAACAGATACTTGTATCGGGCGTTTCAATTGCCATGGCATTTATAATCGGCGGCATTACAAGTGATTTATTTGTTCCGTTATTCCGTTCGATGTATAATCCCATTGATCAGGTTCCACCCTTCCGTGTTGCAGCTCTTCAGAGCGATTACATCAAGATTTATGTAATCATTGTTTTAATGCTCGGTGGCGGATTTGCAATTCTGGGTAATCTTATTAAAAAACTTGATATCAACAAGGCTCTTAAGCTTGGTGAAGATTAATACCAACAAAGCCATCTCATCAGAGATGGCTTTTGTTGTAATTTATTTTACTTTTTTAACAAAACATATATGTGGAGAAAAAATATGAATATAATTACTCATTATGATAAATTGATTGACGAAAATAATGACCCCTTCCGTGATCCACCCATTCTTCAGGAATATATGAATAAATGGGACGGTCAGCTTTTCATAGATTCAATGAAGCTTGACAAAACCAAAAGTGTACTTGAAATAGGTGTAGGTACAGGGAGAATTGCAGCAAAGACTGCGCCTGATTGTCTTAAATTCACGGGAATTGATATTTCGCCAAAAACAATTGCAAGAGCAGAAGAAAAACTTATTGACCATAAAAATATCCAGCTTATTTGTTCCGATTTTTCTGAATATATATTCAGCGAAACTTTTGATGTAATCTACTCATCATTAACAATGATGCATTTCAGGAATAAACAGGAGATAATTTCAAAAGTAGATAGTCTGCTGAATATTAACGGTATTTTTTCTTTATCGATAGATAAAAACCACAGCACTTACATAGATACAGGAACAAATAAAATAGAAATATATCCTGACACTTTGGATAATATAATTTCATACATAAATAAAACTGATATGAAAGTTAAAAACATATACGAGACAGAGTTTGCACACATAATCGCCTGTGCTAAAGCATAAATTCCTTTCAAACATATAAAAACTGAGAAGCATATAGCTTCTCAGTTTTTCTTACATCTGTTTTGTCTTGTCGCCTCTTTTAAACAGTAATGCCACTATGAGACCTGCAATTACTGCTGCTGTTATTCCGCCTGCGCAGGATTCAAGACCGCCTGTGAATGCACCGAGCAGTCCATCTTCCATAACCGCCTGTTTGACGCCCTTTGACAATAAATACCCGAAACCTGTGAGAGGCACAGTAGCGCCCGCTCCCGCAAAATCAATAATGGGCTTATACCATCCAAGACCGCCAAGTATCACCCCTGCAACAACATACGCAACAAGTATTCTTGCAGGTGTAAGTTTTGTAAAGTCAATCAGCAGCTGCCCGATAAGACAAAAAGTGCCGCCGACCAAAAAAGCTTTAAGATATTCCATAAAAACTTCCATAATTACTACTCCGTTCCTTATTCATTGCTTATGTGAACAGCGTGTGAAATACCGGGGATACTCTCCCCTTGCTGTACTACTGTCGTTGACATCAATGCACCTGTTGCCGCAAACAAAACATTCTTAAGTTCACCCTTCCGAACCTTATCCAGTATATATCCGCAAAGCACAGATGCACTGCAACCACAGCCTGAACCACCCGAGTGAACATCCTGTTTCTCTCGGTCATAAAGCATCTTTCCGCAATCATTATGAACACCCGATATGTTTATTCCGTCACGTCTGAACAAATCAATCAGTATATCAGAGCCTACAAATCCAAGGTCGCCAGTAAGAATCAGGTCAAAGTGATCCGCCTTCAGATTTCTTACTTTAAGATGTGTGCTTATCGTCTCATAGGCAGCGGGGGAAAATGTCAAGTATCCACCATAAAATACTATCTTATTTTTTTAGCTTCTTTTGCATGCCGACAATCGTTGCAACTACTCTGTCGGATATAATTGCTCTGTCCCTTTCAGGATAGTATTCAAGTAAAGGATTAAGCTCTGCTTTTATTTCCGTTTCAGCGAATATCGGCAATTCCAGTATTTTACCATACATACGCTGTATTGTACCTACTTGTCTGGTAAAAGAAATACCGAACGGAAACGATAGCGCCGTATCTATAAATGCTTTGGGCTCAATATCTGTGCGAGCTGTTACAGTGTCAGACAGTAATCCTGCGCCATTATCAAAAATCGGACAATAATCGTATTTTCCATCATTATAAAGAACCGCTATATTATTTAAATGACGGTCAGTGTTAAGAAAAACTGCGTCTGTTTCAAATAACACAGAAAGATATTGGCCAAAATCCTTTAATCCTGTGATTTCAGCAGTTTGTTCACTGATATATTCAATCCGCTTTTTGTCGCTCTTCAGTTCTTTTAAAATATGTCTGAGCGGTTTTCCGGTATGAGATGATAATAGTTTATTAAGAGTAATAATTTCCTGTCCTTTTTTAAGAAAATTCTTACTTACACAGCAAACCCTTTCCCTGCTGTGTACATTAACCTTATCCATTGTGTAACGCACAAAAGAAAAAGCTGTTGAAGCTTCGATATTACTTTTTTCAAGCAAATTTGATATCAATGTTTCCGAAAGAGCTTCATAACCGAACTGGTCTAATTTATACCAAAGTCCGCTTTCCTTATCAAACCACTTCTCCTGGTTCCCTTTTGACGATGTTTCAGCGATTTTTTCGTCTGTCACAAGCTTTATTTTCATTTTAATTCACCTTTTTAATCTCAACATAATGATTGTCTTCAGCCATTCTTCCCCCTGTTTTTTCGATTATTGCTATAGGGTCATATACATCAATATCAAGCTCATTCAGATAGTATTTAAGCCCAGCACGGCTTTCAGGAATACAGCGTTCTCTGAGAAATGACTGAAAACCATCCCAATCAGGATTATCATTATTGCCAAACGCCATATCTATGCAAATATCTGTATAATTCCTGAATATAAGGGTTTTATCCGTAAAGTCTGCAACGATATAAGTAGAAAGATTGTTGCTATTATAATATTTTATTTCTCTGACATCGTGATTCAAACGCAATTTACAATTGATAAACTCTTCAGGAGATTTTTGTTTTTCAATGATAATTCTTTCGCCGTCAAAAAACATTTCAACTCCCTTATTATTTTCATTAAGCTGTAATCCGTCTATCCAGCTATTAGGCAAGGAAATCTTATATGTTTTTGATGATTTTGAGGCAGTTCCGCCTGATTTACCGATAATAATGTTGGCTTTTCTCTTTTCCATTTCATCACCTCGGATTTATTTTACCATATTCGTTACGAATTGTCAATATTATTCGAATCACACTTCTCTCGTGTAAGGAATACATTAAATGGATTCAAGCCATATCTCCTCTTACGTTCCTGAAATTCATCGTTGGTAAGCTTTACTATCTCATACATTCGCTTTTTAGTGTTTTTATTAACAATTTCAATCCGAATTTCATAAAAGAATGACGCACCTACTAACCATTTATTTGTTTTATCGATGCTGTTTTTATCCCTTATGTTTTGTATCGGCAATTTACTCCTGTTATTTATCTTGCGAATCAGAGCGTTTAACTTTATTTTTACATCCGCCAGTTCGTTTTTATCAAGTTTTTTACCAACGTTTTCTTCCAACAGCTTTTCTATTGCATCTCCTATAGGGTCATGTGTCGGTGTATCAGCTTTAAATCCAAGTAATTCAAACTGATAATCCGCAAACGTTGTAGTCTGATTCTGGATATTATATTTCAAATTCATAAACTTTTGGGTAGTTAAAGAATTTTTTTCAAATGCAAGCGGATTAATTTCTAAGCCATAGTTTTTGAAACGTACAAGACCATTAAGCTCTTCAAATTTTCTTTTATCATTGCAATAATTTGAAACAAAGCTGAAAAATTTTTCATTATTGCCGTTTATAATATCATTTGAAGCTTTCTGAGCGTCAAATAACAGACGGTTTCTTTTAATAAGTATATTATTAATGTATTTATCTATTTCTTCATTGGCGCGGTTCATCACGTAAAGATTCAATTTCTTTTTGTTCTTTACTTCATTTTCCGTTCTTCTTTTTCTGCCAACCATTTGTAAAAACTCAACTTCATCCCACGTAATTACAGCCATATACTCTAACTCTTCATCTTCAATCGATATGCCGTTATCAATAATAGAGGTTGCAACGAGGCATTTCACGTCATCGAAATATCTGTATTTTTCCATATCCGATATATCTTTTTTCACATATTGATAACGATATATGAATTTTGCTTTTTTCATCGGAGAATTGGCGGAGCAATTATATTTTTCGTTAATCATTTTACAAAGCTTTTCACCATTACGCTTAGTATCAATAAAAATCAGCCATTTTTTATCTCCAGTATCTGCAATAATATCAACAAGCTCCTCTATTGAACTGAAGACGTTTTTACTTATGTAATCATACTTTTGAGGTAACGTATATTCTTTATAAAAAGGTGTTTCTTTAAAATTAAAATTAGGTGAAGTTTTAAATATAGAGCGAATATAATCTGCAAAAACCCCATGCATTTCCGAAGATGTACCAGACATAAAAATCATCGCTCTGTTATTATTAATATCGGCAGTTTTCTTCATAATCATTTTCAGGAAATCAATTGTACCGAAATTAAACATTGAATCCTGTAAAAGGTAATGAATCTCATCCATTACCACATAATCGTAGTATTCCAAAGGCAGA
>CAZGRB010000134.1:0-6293 GCA_964527695.1 uncultured Ruminiclostridium sp. | reverse complement strand
ACTGCAATTAAGCAATGAAGCGGAATGAAGAAGCACAGGGAGGGGGACGTTTCCGCAGTCAAAGCATTGTTTTCCCGTGCTGGAAATTCCACTGAGCAATGCGTTTTTTAGTGTCTCCGCCGCATTGTCCTCGCCGCAGGCGACAGCTATATAGTTTTCCGCAATTCCCGAAACTGCACAGCCCAGTTTTCCTGCGAATTCGGGTGTGATGACAGTATTTGTTTCACCTGTGATGCCGTCCTCTGTTATTTCCACGGGATTACGGACACCGTATTTTCTGTCACTGTTGACGAAAGCACCCTTTTCAATGCTTTTGTTCTGCCATACCTTGATATTTCCGCATATTACCGCATTTTCTCCCACCTGTGACCCTTCGCCCACCACGGCATTTTCGTAAACAGATGCACCGCTTCCGATGCTTGCGTCGGAACAGATAATACAGTCGTTGAGTGTGGCGTTTTCACCGATGAATGCACCGCTCAGCACTACGGCATTCCGCAGCTTTGCGTTTCTTCCTATGGAGACATTGTCGCCGATTACGGAGTTGCCTGTAATAAGAGCGTGAGAGTCGATTATGCAGTTTCTGCCGATAAGCTTATCCTTTGATTTGTAGCCTCTCAGCCTGCCGCTGAGAATATCGGCGGTACAGCGTTTGTACGCAGGAATATCCCCCATATCACACCAGTATCCTGTTTCTTCGTAATTCATAAGCTTCATTTTTTTGTTCAGCATATCGGGGAATACATTTTTTGCAAAGTCGTAGGTTTCGTTTTCGGGAATAAGTCCCAGCACCGCAGGTGACAAAACATAAACTCCCGTATTTGCAAGGTCGCTGCGGCAGTTTATATAAGACGGCTTTTCCGAAAAATCGGTTATTCTGCCGTCCTTCTGTACAATCAGACCGTACTCTCTTGGGTCATCAACCTTTTTAGTGATTATTGTTGCGTCGGACCTGTTTTCTTTATGGAAAGCCAATGCTTTTTCAAGCTGAAAATCACATATTGCGTCACCGCTTATTACGATGAAATCATCAGTAAAACCGTCAGCTGCCTTTTTTACACAGCCTGCCGTGCCGAGGGGCTTTGTTTCATGGGAAAAGCGTATTTTTATACCCATGTATCTGCCTGATGAAAAGTGTTTTTCTATTTTTTCCGAGCGGTAATGCACCGCAATTACCGCCTCGTCACAGCCGTTTTCGGCAAGAAGCTCCAGTATATATTCCAGCACAGGCTTTCCTGCCACAGGAACAAGGGGCTTCGGCAGATTACAGGTCATGGGACGGAGTCTGCTGCCTTCTCCGCCTGCAAGTATAACAGCTTTCATTTTATCATTCCTTTCGTACTGTTTATCAATATAATTATGGGAACAGCTGTTGTAAATATACCGCACCAAAATAAAATACGGGCATAAAATATAAAGAGCTTTTAATGAAAGTAATGATTTGATGAAATCATATTTTATAAATCTGTCGTCATATACTGAAGCAAAACGTGCCGCAAGGTATCTGACCTCTATAAAAATCAATGCCGATGTAGAGAAAACCGTATCAGGGGGCGGATGCGGCTACGGCATAAGGGTTTACGAAAAGCCCGAACGGGTATGCCGTCTGCTGTCGGCAGTAAATATCCGCTGCGGCAAAATAAAGAGCTGAAATGATATATTTCGATAACGCCGCTACCACCTATCCCAAGCCCCACGCAGTAATTGCAGCTATGACAGGCGCACTCATTGAGTACGGTGCCAATCCGGGAAGGGCAGGCCACAGGCTGTCCATGAAGACTGCGGAAGCGGTGTATGCGGCAAGAGAAAAATGTGCTGATTTTTTTGGCAGTGAGCCTGAAAATACAGTATTTACCCTTAACTGCACTCACGCACTCAATATGGCAATAAAGGGAATACTGAAAAACGGCGACCATATTGTATGCAGTGACATAGAACACAATGCCGTTCTCCGTCCCATATATGCCTGTTTAAAGGAAAAGGGCATAACGTATTCCTTTGCACCTGTCTTTGATGATGACGATATGACTGCTGAGGCTTTTGAAAAGCATATAACACGCAGAACAAAAGCAGTTGTCTGCACCATTGCAGGGAATGTTACGGGAAAAATACTGCCTGTGAAGAAAATTGCGGAAATATGCCGCAAGAAAAACATCTGCTTTATCGTTGATGCCGCACAGGGCGCAGGAGTGCTGCCGCTTAAGCTCTCTGACGGCATAAATATCATCTGTGCTGCAGGTCATAAAGGTCTGTATGGCCCCATGGGCACCGGACTTATGATAACGGACGGCAGATACCGTCTTTCAACCATTGTTGAGGGCGGAACGGGAAGTGCTTCAAAAGAACTTGCACAGCCTGAGTTTTTGCCTGACCGCTTTGAAAGCGGCACTATCAACACAGCAGGTGCAATTTCCCTCGGCGCAGGTGTGGATTTTGTTCGGAACAAGGGACTGGATGTGATTTATAACCACGAAATGACGCTTTGCCGCAGATTTTACAGCGAGCTTCAGAAAAATCCCGCTGTAAGCCTTTATACAGGTTATCCCGACGAAAGATATGCACCTGTAATCCCGTTCAATATTAAAGGACTCACTTCCGAAGAAGCATCGGAAAGGCTCAGCAGAGCAGGCTTCTGCCTCAGAGGCGGTTTTCACTGCGCTTATCCCGTACACAGAAAAATCGGAACAGGGGAAACGGGTGCTGTCCGTTTTTCTCCGTCGGTCTTCAGCACAATGGGTGAAACCACCGCACTTATCAGAGCAATTTCGAGGTTATCTGCGGAGGTTTCGTAGGATTCTGGGCATAAAGCAAAAAAATATGAACAAAATTTTCTGAAATTGCAATAAAACACTTGAAATTTTAAAAATATGTGTTAAAATAGATAATAGGTATTTTTAAGAAGTAAGGGTGTTGGAATTGATTAATTATCTTGTGGATATCTGGAATGCACTTGTCAATGTATTCAGCTCAATGACTTTTGTTGATGTAATGGACATAGTGCTTCTCTCTTTTATTCTCTATTTTGTCATAAAAATTATAAAGGAAACCCGTGCAGAACAGCTCCTTAAGGGTATTGCACTTTTTGCTGTGGCACTTTTTCTCCTGAACCAGTTTGAATTCAAGGTTATGAGCGTTATCAGTGACACTCTGTTCAGTGTTGCGCTTATCGCTTTTATCGTTATGTTCCAGCCTGAGCTGCGCCGTGCGCTTGAAAAGGTAGGACGTGCAAAGGTTGTAAAGCCTATTACGCTTTTTGAAACCGTAATAGCCGATGAAGCAGGATGTGTTTCTGCAATAAATCAGATAACCCTTGCCTGTGAAAAGCTTTCCAGAACTGCGACAGGCGCACTTATCGTAATTGAGCGTCAGACAAAGCTCGGCGAGCAGATTGAAACAGGCACGATTATAAAGGCTGTTCCCAGTGAAGAACTTTTCAGAAATATTTTCTTCCCGAATACTCCTCTTCATGACGGCGCTGTGATTATCCGTGACAATATGATTTACGCAGCAGGTTGCTTTTTGCCGAAGCCCCAGAAGGAGGAACTCATCAACAAGGAGCTTGGTTCCCGACACCGTGCCGCTATCGGTATGAGTGAGGTTTCCGACGCTATTGTCATCATTGTTTCGGAAGAAACGGGTATGATTTCCATAGCTGAAAACGGTGTTCTTGAAAGAGGCTTTGACCGTGACAAGCTTACTCTTCACCTGAGAAACAAACTGCTTCCCGAGCCTTCGGAGCTGCGCAAGAAGGAAAAGCAGATACGCAGAAAAATAAAGGGAGGAGAAGCAAATGAATAATATTATCAAAAAATTTACTTCAAAACTCCTTACGAATCTAAAGACAATCATACAGGCAGTGGTTGCTTCGGTCATTATCTGGTTTTTTATTTCAATCCAGATATTCCCGAACATAACCCAGCACGTTTCTGCGGTGAAGGTTGATTGTACGCCTACCCAGCATATGATTAATGAAAATCTGCAGATTACAGCAGTTGATGTGTCTGAGATAACTATTCAGATTCAGGGTAAGCGTTATTCCATAAGTGAACTTGACGGTGATGATTTCAAGGCGCATTGCGACCTTTCGTCCATTTATGAGGCAGGCGACCATGAGGTTGATATTGTTGTGGAAACTGCCGATACGTCTACCGAGTGTGAAATTCTGACAGATAATCTTACCGCAAAGGTAAGCGTTTCAAAGATTATTTCACGCGAAGTTGAAGTTACCGCTTACACAGACGGCATCAAAACAGCCGATGAAATGCAGATTGAAGGCGAGGTTGAGGTTTTCCCGTCAACTATTATTGTTACAGGCGAGGAAAAGCTTGTAAATTCAATCGGTCATATCAAAGCAGTTCCTGATTACGACGAGGTTCTCGGCGAAAGTGCAGAGCTTACCTGTGTACCTGTTCTGTACAATCAGTACGGAATGAGAATGCTTAATGACGACCTTGCGCTTAGCGAAGGAATTATCACTATGAACGTTCCTGTATACAAGGTGAAAACACTTCCGCTCAACGTTCAGTTTACCAACTCTTCCACAAATTTCAATATTTCAAATCTCAAGTATTCAATGTCGGTGACAGAGCTTACAATTGCTTCACCTGACAGTTCTATCGACAATCTTGATGCAATTGATATAGGTGAAATTTCGCTTACATCCCTTACCCTCAAGGATTTGCAGGGCGGTGTTGCGCTTCCTGTGAAGCTCCCCGACGGCTACAAGAATATTTCGGGCAACAAGACTGTTACAGTTTACTTCGAGAACTACGACGAATATGGTCAGCTGGGCTTTACTGTTCCTGCCGAAAACATCAACATTATCAATGCACCCAATAACTTTGACGTAAAGGTGCTTACAAATGTTCTTACGGTAAATGTAGTTGGCCTGTCCTCCTATATTCAGGAGATGACCTCTGATGATATCTATGCAACAGTAAACCTTCTGGGTGTTGAACTTTCCGAAGGTACAAAGAGCGTATCCGTATCCTTCCGCCTTGCAGGCACGAACAGCCGCGGCTGGGTAACAGGCGAGGAATATAAGGTTGAAATCCAGATTTCAATTCCGCCTGAGGATGCCGACGCATTATCGCAGTATTAATAACCTGAAGCTCCGCACCGTTTACGGTGCGGAGTTTTTTGTATTGCGGTGTAGTATACAGAGATTTCGTTTTTGTCGTCTCTTTGTTTATTTTGTCATTATTCGCCAAAAGCCGCTCAATTGTTCTATTTAAAATGGCAATTGAAAAAAGTCGTATTTTATTATATAATAATAAAGCCTATTCTGAATGTAAATCTTTTATGGCAGATATCATATTCAGGCAGAAAGGAAATTAACATATGAAGCTTCTCAAGGACAGAATACTGAAGGACGGTGTCGTAAAGGCAGGAGGCGTCCTGAAGGTTGACAGCTTTCTGAACCATCAGATTGACGTGGCGCTTTACCGTGAAATCGGACAGGAATTCCGCCGTCGATTTGAAGGTATGGGCATAAATAAGATTCTTACAATCGAAGCGTCGGGTATCGGTATTGCCTGTGTTACGGCAGAAGCCTTTGATGACTGCCCCGTTGTATTTGCAAAGAAGGCAGAAAGCAAGAACCTTGACGGTGAGCTTTACACAACAAAGGTAACCTCCTTCACCAAGGGCAGGGAATACAACGTTATCGTTTCAAAGAAGTTCATAGGCGAAGGCGATAAGGTGCTCATCATTGATGATTTCCTTGCAAACGGCTGTGCTCTTATCGGACTTATGGAACTTGTGGAGCAGTCGGGCGCTGAGCTTGTGGGTGCAGGAATTGTTATCGAAAAGGGCTTCCAGCGTGGCGGTGAAATTATCAGACAGAAAGGCATAAAGCTTGAAAGTCTTGCTATTGTTGAAAGTATGGACGAAGAAAACGGCGTGGTTTTCCGCAGTTGAAAACCCCGTTTAATAAATAAACAGAAACCAAAAACAAAAGGAGAAAAACAATGAAAATCACAAAGTCAATTGCAATGCTTCTTTCCGCTGCAATGCTTGTAAGCGCAGCAGGCTGTTCTTCCGCAGATACAGAAGCAGGCAGCGCAGATTCCACAGGTGTTGCAAAGGAAGAAATCAAGGTAGGCGTTATCCACATCGGCGACCCCGCTGACGGTTCAGGTTACTCCTACACACATGACCTCGGTATTACAGGTATGCAGGAAAATCTCGGTCTTGATGACAGCCAGATTGTCCGCAAGATCAATATCCCCGACTCCGACACAGCAGCTACAAAGACAGCTCCAGTACAGACAGAAGAAATCGTAAACGTAGAA
>CAZGRB010000133.1:0-6319 GCA_964527695.1 uncultured Ruminiclostridium sp. | reverse complement strand
TTCTCGGTCCTGAAAAACGCATTACCTCACGTATTTTTTCACGCATATCAGGCTTATAGCAATGCACCCTGCAATTTGAGCAGAAGGTCTTGCTTTCCATAAACGGACACTTGTCGCTGCGCATGGCAGCATACTCCGACAGCGCCTTGCAGTCGGGACAAAGCTCAGACTTTGTCCCGTGCTTATTTCTGCAATAAAGCTTTATCATAAGCGTAACGGTTTTCTTTTCCCGTTCACGCTTACTCTCAGCAGTACTCATACATTCTGCCTCCCTCAACCTTATAGATACGGTCGGCTACTGCCATTGTGGATTCACGGTGTGAAACAAGAATAATGCTTTTATTCTGCTTTTGTTCTTTAAGCGCCTTTAAAATTATACCCTCGTTGATGCTGTCAACGTTGCTGGTCGGTTCGTCAAGAAGAATCATATCGCTTCCTCTCAGAAATGCACGTGCAAGACCGAGTCTCTGCTTTTCGCCTGCCGACAGATTGTCACCCAGCGCTCCCACTGTGGTTTTATAACCCTCAGGCAATGTCATAATAAAGTCGTGAACTGACGCCATTCTGCAGGCATTTTCAATTTCCTCCTGAGAAGCCTCGGGCTTTGCAATGCGGAGATTATCCTCAATTGTTTCGTCAAAAAGATATGTAACCTGACTCACCATTGTGACATTGTCCAGAAGGCTTTCCTCCGCTATTCTGTCAACGTCCGTTCCGTTGTAAGCAATTGTACCCTTGTTTTTTTGCCAGAAGCGCAGGAGAAGCTTTAAAAACGTGGATTTGCCGCAGCCGCTTTCACCGACAATACCGATAATTTCACCCTTTTCTGCGTGCATACAGATATCGGAAAGAACCTGAGCTGCACCATTATAGGTGAAGGACAAATCAGATACGTCAAGGCTTTGAAAGCTGAAGCTTTCGCCGTTTCTTACCTGCTCAACCGCAGGCTTTTCAGAAAGCAGATTCAACACTCTGTCACCGCTTGCAAAGGTCTGTGTGAGATTTCCGGGAAGTGCGGAAATCGCAATAACAGGGCCGAAGGAACCGAACACTGCTGTTACGCCGATAATCATTCTGCCTGCGGAAAGCATATCGTTTGCAACAAGAACTATGCCTGCGGCAAGAGCTGCAAAAATTATAATGGAAACTGTAAGCTCTGTGGCTGCGGAAGCCTTTGTAATGTCATTCTTCATCTTCTTCGTTTCAGAAAGAAGAATATCAGAACGGCGGTTCACCTCCGTTTTACGGCTTTCACCTGCGTTGTTCAGAACGATATCCTTAATACCTTTGATACTGTCAAGGAAATATGCATTGAATCCTGCAAATTCTGAGCGATATTTTACGCCTGATTCCTTCAGCTTACCCGAAGAGATAAGCGGCACAACAATTCCCACAAGAATGTAGCCAAGAAGTGCCACAAGCGCAAGATACCAGTGGGAAACCGTGCCCACAAAAATGAATACCGCAAGCGATACTATTACTGCAATGCAGATGGGAGAAATTGTATGTGCGTAGAAAACCTCAAGAGTTTCAATATCAGAGGTAATCATTGCTATGATAGAGCCCTTCTGCTTGCTTTCAAGCTTTGCGGGACAAAGGGTACGAAGTGCACCGAAAATTCTGTCACGAAGCACCGCAAGCAGGCGAAAGGCAATATAATGATTTCCGTACTGTTCAAGATAGCGGAGCAGTCCGCGCAGTACGCCGCAGCCTATTGCAAGTCCGATAATCCAGCCATAGGAAAGCGCTATTGCTTCCCCCATTGCTTTTGCAATTCCCACGGCGCCGAAAAGGGTTACACCCATAGCGCATACAAAGCCGAGAGAACCGTTTATAACTGCAAGCACCATTATGTATGCAAGGCTTCCGAGAAGCATAATAAGGCTTGCCATGATTTTTGCGCCGCTTCTGCGGAGTTTTTCCTTACTCATTGCCGCTACCTCCTTTATAGCCCTGTTCAAGCTGCTTCTGTACAGTATATAACTCTGCGTAACCACCGTTTTTGTTCATCAGTTCAGCGTGTGTACCGCTTTCCCTTACCTCTCCGTTTTCCATATAGTAAATCATATCCGCAGGAACAACATTTTCAAGGCGGTGAGAAATGACAATAACACTTTTTTCGGCGGAGAGTGCCTTGATATTCCGCATAATTATTGCTTCACTCTCAATATCAATATTGCTTGTGGCTTCATCAAAAATGTAAATATCCTTATCAGCGACAAGATTTATCGCAAGTGCAAGTCTCTGCTTCTGTCCGCCTGAAATATTTGCCCCATCCTCTGTAATCTCCTTGTCCACACCGCCGTTTTCACGGATAAAGTCTGCAAGATTGACCTTTTCAAGCGCCGCAAAAATCTCATCGTCAGTAACATTGTTTTTTGCAAGTCTGAAATTTTCTCGGACAGAGGTATTGAAAATATATGTATTGTAGCTTACAACTGCAAGCTTTGAATAATAGCTTTCACGTGAAAGGCTTTCAAGAGGCTTTCCGCCTGCCGTAATTGTACCGTTTTTCGGACGGAGAGCTCCGAACAGCAGGTTCACGGCAGTTGATTTTCCGCAGCCGCTTTCACCGACAATTGCGGTCATACCTTTTTCGGGAAAAACAATGCTGACATTTTTAAGCACATCACGTTCGCCGTTGTAGCTGAATGTAACATTATCAAGCTTAAGCTCTGTGCGGTCAGCATCATCACTTCCCCACACAGGGTCAGGCTGATTCAGGAGAGAAAGAATTTTCTTTCCTGCACTTGCGCCGTTCATTGCCACATGGAACGCAGAACCGAATGCACGCAGAGGCAGGAAGAAATCAACTGCAACCAATATCAGGAACAACGCCGCAGCAGGTGCAAGTCCACGGTTTACAACGCCTGTCACCGCAAAGGCAATTCCGATGCCCGCACCGCCGTAGGCTACCATATCCATAATTGTTGAGCTGGCAAGCTGCATAACCAGCACCTTCATTGTAATTTTGCGGAACTCCTCTGCATTCTCATTCATCTTAACGTGCTGTGCAGCGTCGGCACGGAAAATTTTCAGTTCACGGAGTCCCTGAACACTGTCTAAAAAACTGTCGCCCATTGAGGTGTATTTACCCCAGTATTTTGCAAATATCTTCTTTGCATATTTGGACACCGCAACGATTGAAACAGGGATAAGCGGTACACAGCAAAGCAGCACAACCGCTGCTCTCCAGTCTATTCCCACGGTTACGCAGAAAAGAATAACAGGTGCAAGCATTGCATAGAAGAACTGGGGAATGTAGGAGGAGTAATAGAGGTCAAGCTGTTCGATACCCTCCATTGCAATCTGGGTAAGTCCTGCAATGCTCATTCCGTCACTGCTTCTTACCCCAAGCCTCACGATTTTTTCATACGTCTTTTCGCGCAGGTCTTTTTTCGCCTTACGTCCCAGCAAATCCTTGAGATTTCCTGTAATACGGCTTGCGGTATAGCGCACGGCAATACCGACAGCACCGAAAATTGCAGGGATTATATACGAGGACGGCTCTGCACTCCGTGTAAGCAGATAAATTGCCTGACAGATACTCGCTGTAACAGTGAGGTTTGCAAATAATCCAAGCACCATAAAGCCTACGGTATAGAAAATATATTTTTTATTACTGCCAAGCAGGCGCAGTAATTCCTTATCAATCATTACTGTTCTCCTTTTCTTTTTTCAATAAATTCCGCAAGAGCGGTACGGCTGTCATCGCTGAACGCACATACTGCGCCTATAGCGTCGCTGTATGCAATATCCGGGGATACTCCGCAGTTCTTTTCAAGATGCGCCCGCAGCCACTTTATGAGTGTTTCGTATTTGCCAAGCTGGTCATAACCATATTCCGTCATGACAACCTTGTTTTTTTCGTCACGCTTTATGTACCCGTTCTTTTCAAGACGCTCAGCCGCCTTGTATGCGCTTACCTTTGTAACGCTCATCTTTTCCGCAATTGACGTGAGCTTTATCCCCACGGTTCCGTCGTAAAGCTCATTTATTGCAATAAGGTATCTAAATTCCGCTGATGTCATAATTCCTCCTGAATTTCGTTAGCTACAGCTAACTTGTTGTAAAAAATAATATAAGGCAGGAACATATTATTCCACACCTTATAAAAGTTAGTTGTGGCTAACCCAAGCTCAATAAAAAAAGCGTTTTCCAACACCGTTTACGAGTATAGCACAAAATCTTCCGTTTGTCAAGAAAAGTTAGTCGAATGCTAACTATTTCCAAACTGAAATACCCGTTTTAAACACTTAGTCCGCCGTAAAAACAGCGGACTGAAAAAAACAGAATTTTTATATTCAACGGGATTTCTGACTTTCGGTTCTGTGCATATCGGCATTACTTCTGTGGTATCAGTTCCACTCAGCCATGAATTTCTTTATCTGATTAACGCTGTCTGCTCGTGCTTTCTCACACTCCTCAGGATATTTTTTCTCTGCAGGAAGCATTTTACTGAACTTCTTTTTCATTTTTTCATCGTCAAGCTTACCGCCGACAGCATGACTTCCCTTTTCATAAATAACAGCTTTCAGACGGTAAGGATAATTGCTTTTTTTCAGGATACCGCTGACGCGTCTTGCCGATATCTCAGCAGGCCAGCAGTCATCATTTTCCGAAGCAATCAGAATTACATCCGCTTTCATGTTTTCAACTTTTATGCGTGACGATTCAACCAAAGGGTTATTGTCATAATAGAAACGCAGAAGGCGTTTCAGACCATAGTTTTTATCAACAGCGCATTTCCATATCAGACGTGCTATGCCGCTGTCCAGAATGACGCTGGGCGAATAAGGAATCTCTGTGCCATGATATGTATACGTAGAGCGTCCTGTCCGTTTCAGCTTATCATCAACACTTTCCAGAACATAATCAAAGGGAGCTGACGCTACGACAAGGCTTATTTCAGGAATAAGCGAAGCACAGAGCAATGCGTACTGAGCACCCATGGATGAACCATTGACACCCACTTTTACAATATCGCCCCTGCGAAGCAGCCAGCTGACAGCCTTCTCCATATAATCCACGGGGATATGACTCTGGTCCTGAGGCAAACCCTCCCACTTATGAAAGCCAAGTACCAGAACCGAGTATCCCTGCTCAAGATAAGTAACTGCAAGGGTCATGGCAAATTGCTTGTTCCCGTCAGAGCCCGACATGACTATCATTGCCTTATCAGCATTGACCGCTCCTCTGCGGAAATATCCGTAAAACCCGTATTCGCTTAAAGAAAGCTCCTGCCAATTATCCATAGTTTTTCTCCTTATTTCTTCGGTGTATGTATGTAATGGCAGTCGCAGTATTCTCCGCCTCCTGCCAGTGTTTTTTCACGGATAAATTCAGTATTGTTTACTGCTGCCATATCATAATCAAGTCTGCACATGGCGGGTGTAAGCTCCTCTATTCCCCAGCTTCTGAACAGATGCAGTATTCCGCAGGTCCTGAAATATACCGTGTATTCCATACAGTCTGCACCAGCTTGGTATGTAAACTGCCAGGTATAGGGATTGGTTTCCGACAGGCTCAGCTCTGCTTCGTGTTTTAAGTTTTCCTGTCCCTTCGGAGTATAATTTCTCTCGCTGACAACCGATTTGAGCATAAACGGGTTATTCATCAATGCCTCACGGGTAAAAACAGTCATTTTCTCAATATCAGGTTTATCATCAAGAGAAAGATATATTCCGCCCAGCATTGAAGCAAGTATGATGTTGGAAATAAATCTTGTCTTACGCTCAAAATTCTGAACGCTTTCCAATATTTCTATGTATTTTTTATGAGACTTTTTCATTATTTCCGAGGTATCGTATAATCCGAGCGTGTTTTTCAATTCACGCTCAAAGCCGCCCCTGAATGCCGCCCACATGATTTTTGCTCTTACATCATATTTCATAAAAAACCTCCCGAATCTCGTTAGTTATTGCTAACCTATGTATATTCTACCGCTCAACCAAAATAATGTCAATAGTAATTCTGCATAATATTGACAGTTACTTAAAAATGATATATAATTAAAACAACGGTTAGATAATAACCGAATAATTATCTAAGGAGGAAAACTTATGAACAATATTTTCAAAAACGAAAAGCTCTGGCTCGTAGTTGCCGGTGCGGCAGGTGCTCTTGTAGGCAGAAAAGTGCTTACTTCGAAAAAGACAAGAGAGCTTGCGGTTTCAGGTCTTGCAAAGGGTATGAAGCTTACTCATGACGCAAAGGCAGTATTCCAGGACATGAAGGACGAAGCCGAGGATCTTTGCTATGAAGCCAAGGAAAAGGCAGGTCTTGCAGAGGAAAGTGATGAAGCAGAAGAATGCGCTAC
>CAZGRB010000132.1:0-6403 GCA_964527695.1 uncultured Ruminiclostridium sp. | reverse complement strand
GTTAGTGTCAAGCAAAAGTAGGCAGAATTCAAGGGAATCGTCACAATGTACAAAATCAGAAGTTAAGTTCAGAAAATGGTTTGCAGATTGAGATTTGTTTCAGCCATTTAAATCGGGAAGGGAGAGAAATATTACGGTTGAATTCATAACCCTTGCCATCTTTTTTAGGTGTTTTAGTTGCAGATAAAGGGGAGTTGTAATTATCATGGTTGGATGCAATGTCTGTTCCTGAGGGTTTGTTTACGGAATAATGTTTACAAAGCAAAGCCGCAAGCCTGTTTCCGCCGTCAATGCTCCAGCAGGCACGCCTGCCCTTCATTCGATTGCCGATGATAGTAAACACATTGCCTTCCATACTACCGAGCCTTGCGTGGTGTATAACACCCGGCTCTCTTGTTGGCGGAATAGTTATACCCCTATCATAATAGCCTGCAAGTGCAGCCTTGTTTTCTGAATAATAGTTGTAAAGTTCCTGAAGCTTTGCTTTTTCACGTTCATTTTCCATTGAATTGATATATGCTTCAATACAATTCAGAAGCTCGTCAAATCTGTTCTGATATAGCAGTTCTCTCAGATTTTCAGCGATATACTTATCACTTACACATTCAGTCAGCTTCTTGTTTCTGTGGAATTTATCAAGTACGCAAATACATTCGCAGCTGTTGTCCTTTTGAATCCAATTGGCACCATCTCCGTTTTTTACACGAAGCTCTATCTCATCGGTATTGTAAACAGCGGCTATAACATTTTCTTTATGCTTTCTGAAATCCTTTGCTGATTCAAAGCTTGCATAGGCTACTTTGTTATCAAGCTCCTTTCGGATTTTTCCGCCATTCTGAGATTGATGGAGTACTCCGTCGTAAGCTATACCAATTTTCATTTCTTTGGATTTTCCATACTTTTTTCTGTCCTTACCCTGAAGATTAAGCCAATCTCCGTCAGCTTCTTCATAGAGAATTTTAGTTTCGATGCTGCCTGTCGAAACGGCTTCATTTACAGCTTTAATCTGCTTTTGTCCCATTTTCTGCACAATATCCCAGACTGCCTGATGAGTAATATCAAGTCCTGTGTTTTCCGATAAAGAGCGTGCAGTTTCTCTGTACGATTGATTGCAAATCATTTCTTCGATATTTCGGCATATTACATCGTCACAAAGTCCGACAGCCTGCGGTGTAACCACCTTATCAAGAAGAAAAACGTGTTTCTTTGTGACAGTATCAAAATATATCCGACGGCTGTATTCAACAGTTCCGAGCTTGGTTTTAACAGCAGTTTTTCGGCTGCCCTTATTTCTGTATCTCTTACTGTCACGCTCATGCATCAACTCTTCATCAAGATCTTCAAGCCGGTCTTTTACTATCTTTTTTCCGCATTCAAGCACTGCTTTAAAAATTTCTTCGATAAAAACAGAAAAATCCTCTATTTTTTCATTGCATATTTCGATGTTATATGTTATACTCATTTTAGGTCACTCGCTTTCATGTTTTCTTGTCATCTACATTGTAGCATTTTGTGACCTCGAGAGCAACTGCTTTGTGCAGCTGCTCTCTCTTTTTTTCTTCTCTCTGCCTACTTTTATTTTACACTAAGATTTAAAAAGAAAGGAGCGACTTATGCATAATTATTGCACTACTGCCGAATTAGCAGAATTGCGAGGGTGCAGCATACAGTATATACAAAAACAAGTATTGGATGGCAGTATTAAAGCTGTTCCATCTGATATATCAGGTAATAACCGCAAAGAATACCTTATTCCCATGTCGGTATTATCTGAACATGAACAATGGGCGTATCAGAATCGTATGAGGTCAGTAAACGGAGAACCGAAGCTTCCCGAACCTAAAACTGAGAAACCTAAAAAAACTCTTGATAGTTTTTCCGAAACAGAACGCGAAGATATTGCTCTTTGGATTCAGATACTCGACAAATGGCAGCACATCCGTAATAGCACCTCTGGAATGAAAAAAGCAGATATTGATTCTTTCTACTGCCAGACGGTGAAAGCAGACTACCCGGATATTTCCATAAGCACAGGTATTTTATATCGAAAATACAAAGCATATAGCAACGGAGACTACTCTGGGCTTATTGATTGTCGAGGCGGTGGTAATAGGGGCAAGAAAGCAATTCCTGATATTTTAAGTGATGCTTTCTTGTGGTTTTACCTTGATGAACGCCGTCTGCCAATAAGCAGGTGCTATGCTTTAACTCAAGAGTGGGCGTTGGAGTTTTACCCCGAATTGTTATCAGATATGCCTTGCGAACGAACTTTCCGTCGAGTTGCCGACAAGCTGCCTGAAGCTGTTGTAGCTTATTGCAGACTGGGAGAAAAAGCTCTAAAAGATAAGTACATACCTTATATAGAACGATTATACGAGGATATTGAAGCTAATGATGTATGGATAGCTGATAACCATACTTTCGATTTTATCACGGTAGGCGAAAACGGAAAACAGCACCGTTTATATCTTACCGCTTTTACCGATGCCAAAAGCGGTGTTATGGTAGGTTGGAATTTAACAGATAATCCTTCATCACAATCAACTCTTCTTGCGCTCAGACACGCTATAGTTCGTTTTGGCGTTCCAAAATCAGTATATTTTGATAATGGCTCCGAATTCCTTGTAAATGATATTGGCGGAAGAGGTCATAGAAGAAAAAAGGATTGGAATAATAAGGAACTGGCTCCCACAATTCTTCAGAGTATGGGGATTGAAATGCACAATGCTCTTGTTCGCAACGCTAAAGCTAAGCCTATTGAAAGAACATTCGGTACAATCAAAAACCATATTTCAAGAGTTATTGAAACGTTTTGCGGGGGAACGATTCTCGAACGCCCCGAATCTCTCAAGTGGAAACTGAAGAACGGTATCATACCAGAAGACCAGCAAATCAGAGATGCATTCGGCACTCTTATTGACGGTGACTATAACGTTGCGGAATACGGTGGAAAAGAACGTCGCTACAAAGGTAAGAGTCGTATTGAAGTATGGAACGAAAGTATCAAACGCACCTCGTTCAGAATGGCTGCGGAAGAAGATTTGAATATTCTTCTCGCCCGTACAAGCTTACCTCAAAAAATCAGCAGAAATGGCGTATATATCACTTTTGTAGGCGAAAAGCTGTGGTATTGTGCCGAGGATACAGTTCTTCAGATTGGAAGAAAGGTATATGTTCGGTACGACCCTGCTAATATTGCAAGCGTAAGGTTATATGACTTTGAAACCGATAAATATCTGGCTACCTGGAAGCTTGGCACCGATATGGTCATTCCGTATATAACCGACAAGGCTGATGACATTGCCGCTGCTGAAAAGGCACGCCGCGCTGCAGAAAAAACAGTTAAGACATACAGTAAAGGGCTTACCGAACGTCTTGCGGCGGAAGAAAAAATCGACTTCCTTGTTGCAACGCTTAACAGAGCTGAACGGGGAAAAGAAAAATTCCGTATCGAAAAACCTACAAAATTTACGCCTGTTGTTTCCGATAAACTTAAGGAGGATAATCCTATGCTTGAGGGAATAAGCGAAATTAAGATTGATATTGATTTAGAGCGAATGAACAGGAACGCTCTGAGGAGGAAAGTATTATGACAAAAGAAGAAATCTTTGAATGTTTCGACCAGTTAGTTGAGGAACTCGGTTCGCAGAACAAAGCCTGCAAAGCAGTAGGAGTTTCAGCTCCTATAATCGTGCAGCTTCGCAAAGGCGAATATCCCGGTGACACTCAGAAGCAGCTTGACAAGCTTGCAAACTACTTTGAAGTAAAAGCAGAAACGAGTGAAGTTTATGAAGAAATCAGATACGCACCTATTTCTACCAGTAAAAAAGTTTATTCAACAATTCGCAGTTGCCATATTAAAGGCGGGTTTGCGGTTGTAACAGGAGACGCAGGTATTGGTAAGACAAAGGCTATTGCAAAATATGCCGAAGATAATCCTGCAACTACAGTCGTTATTACAATCAACCCTTGTCAGAAATCTGCAAAGGCGGTCATTAAGCTTCTCGCCATTAAACTCAATGTTCCGCTTCACCAATCAACAGACGATATGTGGTTTTCTATTGCGGATAAGCTGCATGACGGAATGGTAGTTATTGTTGATGAAGCTCAGCTCCTTACATATCAGGCGATTGAAACTCTCCGCTCAATTGCTGACCATTTTGATAACGGTGGACAGACTTTAGGTGTAGCACTCATAGGTAATAACGGAATACGCGAACGCATTGAAGGAAAAACTCGTGAAATATACAGACAGGTTAATAACAGAACATGGCAGCGTCCGTTTCTTCAGACGGCTGACGTGAAAATTGATGATATTCGCCTTTTGTTTCCCTTGCTTTCGCCTGACAGCTCTGAAGTTCGATTCCTTTTGAAAATTGCTCAGAGTGTTGAAGGTATCAGAGGTGCGGTGCGGCTTTTCAGCAACGCCTATGACAATGAACGTTATGACCTTATAGGTCTTGCCGAAATGGCTAAATCCATGAGAATAGACCTCAGAGGTGTTGATTTAAAAGCTATTTAAATAGTTTTTAACAGTTAAGGAAAGTGAGTGAAAAGGATGAAGAAAATGATAACACAATTTATTTTATTATCCCTGCTTGTGGGATTTGTTGCTTTTTCAATTACAAAAATTTACGATAACGAAAAGCTTGAAGAACTTGAAACATCACACAGGTCGGAGCTTGCGCGCAATCACAGCGAAATTATTTCACTAAAAAACGAGATTGATACAAAGGATAAAAAAATACAGAATCTTGCCGAAAAGAACAGTCTGCTAAATGATTTGAATTCTTCTCTTCTTACTTTATTGCAAGGAGATGAAGGCACAGGGGTAAAGCTTCCCGTTGGCATGACCAACACACTGAGATTTATGGATTATCGTACTATAACCGATAAAACCACGTTACAGTATCAATTCCAACAGGAATGTGAGACGGGTATAGTAACAGGTATTCGTATCTATACATCACCTCTGGAAGATGCCTATTACTGTGCAGCACTTGCTGAAGGTTTCGGACAAACTGTAGGCGACGCTTATCATGTCACCTTGGAGAACGGCAAGGATTTTAATATAGTGCTTGCGGAGTGCAAGGGAAACGACGCAGGCTACTTCGGTCATAATGATGAAAACTACGACGGGCAGAAATGTATTAACATTATTGAATTTGTCGTTGATGAAAGCAAAATACCCTACGAAGCAAAGGATAAAGGCACATTTACCGCATTGGACAGTTTCGGCGGTCTTTACGGAAACGGCGGTAATATAAAAAGCATGGAATATCTCGGAAGAATCTGGGTTCCTGATGGAGGTACAGCATGAAATTTATAATTGAAAGAAAGAGCTTAAAGGGACGTTTGGAAATCCCGCCCACAGAGGACGCGATAAAAATGCGCTTCCTGAAATCGGAATTACATAAGGATTTTTCCGATAAAGAATATGACGTTGGAGATAAACCTACGGAATGCAAATGGATAATTGATTTTTCGTCTGTGGAAGGCATGGTTCATTGGTGCCGTGACCTTGGGTGTGATATTGAAATCAGAATCAATCACAAGCTGCATTATCCTGTTATTGTCATTGATGATGTACCCAAAGACATCGGAGGATATGGTGCACGTCCGATATTTAAATAAGGGAGCTTCGCTCCCTCCTTAATGCGGCTGCTATGGCAACGGTCACAAGCCCGAAAACGCAGAGTGAGGAATTATAAGGAGGTAATTATATGTTTCACAAAAAAGTCACATCAAGCCGCAGCGTAACGCTGCCTAAGGCGCTGGCGTTCGAAACAGGGATTGACGCTAATACGCCAATAGACATTTACAGTGACGGTGGTAAAATCGTTATTGAAAAGCATGTTTCGACCTGTCGTTTCTGTGGCGACAAACTGCACGCTAAGAAGTACAAAGGGATTGAAATTTGCCCCGATTGCGCAAAGGCGCTTAACGAGGAGGTAACAGCATGAGTATTCTTGTTGCTAAGCTGGTGGAAATCACTTGCGCTATTGAAAAACTTACCGAGCAGAAAAAGGAAATTGAAGCTCAGCTTCTTACCGACGGCGCCGATGCGCTCAAGGACACCAAAATGAAATCCACAGATTTCTCCGATGAGACGGGTAATAAAGTTACATATACTGAGGCGGCAACCCTTACTATTATCAGTCCTCAGTATTTAAAGCAGCTTTTCGGTGCAGCCTATAAGGATATTATCACTGAAACGGTGGAGACAAAATATAAGGTTTCTAAAAAGCTGTACGAAAGAATGCTCACAGCGCTTTATCTTAACGATTATACACGAATTACCGTTGAAGATTTCTGGGCACAGCTCCCTTGTTCCGATGAAAAGAAAAAGGCTCTTCGCCGCAAAATCAAAGGTAGTGACTTTGCCAAGGATAAAGAGCACCTT
>CAZGRB010000131.1:0-6425 GCA_964527695.1 uncultured Ruminiclostridium sp. | reverse complement strand
TGGTGTATGATGATAGTAAAAACAATAAAGCATTATGTAAATTATAGCTTCAATTTCCAAAAAGAACAATGGTGGATAACAGGGTTTAATCCAAAGCATTTGCGTGAAGAGGTTGACGTTAATAAACAGGCTATGATATGCCGTATTGATCTTTCGGAAAATTTAGAGGTATATAATGCGTTATTTAAAGCTAAGGATGATGAGAAGTATGAAGATAGGAGGAAATACTTAATTTTCGATAATGATAATCATATAGTGTGGATATATTGGTACGAGGAGGAACTATTGTCGTGAAAAAAGCCATAAGCGTTTTATTTGTTCTATGCGTGTGTTTGTGCATTTCAAGTTGTAAATTATTAAATTTTATTGAATTAACCGCTGAATATGCGGCGGAAGAGGTAGGAAAAAAGGTAAACGGAGTAATAGATTCATTTGCGGAATTGGAAGCGGATAACAAATATCTTGATGAATTAAGTGCAGAAATAGTAAGATGTTTTGATGAAAAAGATGTGGAAGGTTTAAAAGCTTTATTCTGTACTAATGAAAAAAACGGTAATCCTGAACTGGTTTCAGAGATTGAATATGCCTTTAGTCTGTACGAAGGCAAGTCTCAGTCATTTTATGTAACCGAAAAAAGTTGGGCTGGTGGGCGCAGAAATGGCGAGTATGATGATAAACATTTTACTCCCGAAATAAAAGAAATAATTACTGATACAGGAAGGACTTATAGTATTGGTTACTTGTTATATACCGTTTATGATTACGATAGTAGCAAAATAGGCATTAATGCTATTGGACTAAAAGATGAAACAGGAGAAGAAATTGCAGAAATAGGATGAAAGTGATTTTAACAGGATATGAATAGAAATAATTAAGGTAAAAACAATTTAAAGGAGCCTACATGAAAAGGATAACAAGCCTGATATTAAGTCTGGCGATAATGTTAAACACAGCAGCGGGGATAAGCTTCCCCGCTGCTGCTGAAAGTGAAAGCAAGGGAAATACTTGCATGTAATCCCGACGAGCCTCAGTGGTGGATAACGGGTTTTAACCCACAATATGAAGGAGATATTGATGTGAATAAACAAGTTATGATTGGTAGTGTTGATTTTTCTGAAAATTTAGATATGTACGATTCGTTGGTGAAAGCTAAAGATACCCCTGGATACATAAGTAAAAGGGAATACTTAATTTTTGATAATGATAATCATATAGTATGGATATTTTGGTATGAAAGGAATTAAATATGAAAAAAACAAAAAAAATAATACATTTATCAATAGTTTTGAGTGTAATATTAATATCTCTTTCTGGCTGTAAATCCGAATTGGACACAATAACCGCATTGGGCGAAATAATCGGGCAGTCTGTAGTGAACGGTGTTAATGACCTTGCAGATAAGGCTGGTAAGGCTGTGTCAAACTTGAGCTATAATCCAAGAGCAGAGGCAAACGATATGCTTGAGGATTTGCTGGTTGCTCTGGAAAATAATGATAACGAAGCAATTAAAGCAATGTTTGCGTGGGATTTGATAACTTCAAACGGGAAAATTGATGAAGAAATACAAAATGCTGTTGATTTTTTTGATGGAAAAGTTGTTTCGTACGATTATGTAGGAACTCCTGCAAGTGGCGAAAAATATCGTGATGGAGAAATAGCATACGCTAGAATAGGCAGTGCTGTTTCGGAAAGTATAGTCACAGATGTTGATACTTACAGGATATCCTTTTCGGCAGTCATAATTAATAAGAAAAAATCAACCCAAGAAGGAATTTGGCGTATCTGGATTCGCAATAGTGATGATGTACGTATACAGATAGGTTCTGATGATTATGATTTGTAAATTAACTCGTTGCATAGTTAAATCTATTCAACCTCGATTTAGAATTGACAGATGACGAAGAATAAAGGAGCCGAAATGAAAAGGATAACAAGCCTGATATTAAGTCTGGCGATAATGTTAAACACATCAGCGGGGATAAGCTTACCCGCTGCTGCTGAAAGTGAAAGCAAGGGAAATACTTGCATGTAATCCCGACGAGCCTCAATGGTGGATAACAGGTTTTAACCCACAATATGAAGGAGATATCGATGTGAATAAACAAGTTATGATTGGTAGTGTTAATTTTTCAGGACATGAGGAAATGTACATTACTTTTATGGAATATTTAAAAGATACTCCTGAAAAAGAAAAATATATTATTTGCGATAAAGATAAATTAACAATCTGGATTATTTGGTGTGAGGATAACTTGAAATGAAAAAAAAAGTTAAAATGTTTTTATTGCTTTTATTGACAGTTTTTTTTTCGAGCTGTAGTCCATCTAATCCTTTTATTCAAAATGTAATGGATTTTTTAACTAATATCGGGGTAGAAACTACACAGGATGAAACCTCTGAAAAATCCCAAATTTATGCGGAAACTATACTTAGTGCACTGAAGACGGGTGAAACAATTAATTTAAGTAACATGTTTTGCGAAAAGGTAAAATTATCTCACAATGTTGATGAGGAAATAGCAGAGGCTATTGAATTTATTGATGGGGAGATAGTTAATGAAGGCGAGTTGAGTGGGGTGTCAGAGAGCGGTTCGTCATGGAGAAATGGTGAAAAGATTGAAAGTTATATTAATCCAAGAATTAAGCAAATAGAAACTGATTCAGGAAAAAAATATAATATTTCTTTTTTTGCTTATATTATATACGAGAACGATGCATCATATATAGGAATTACAAGGATAATGATTCGAGCAGATAATGATGAGGTATATATGATAGGAGAAGTATTATAGAAATTAATGCTGATGATGTAAAGGAGCCTACATGAAAAGGATAACGAGCCTGATATTGAGTCTGGCGATAATGTTAAACACAGCAGCGGGGATAAGTTTCCCCGCTGCTGCTGAAAGTGAAAGCAAGGAATATATACATGACGGATATACCGTTACATATAAAGTAGTAAGCGAATGGACAGGAAATCAGAACGTAAGTGTAACCATAGAAAATACAGGCGAAGAAGAAATCTGCTGAACCACATTTTTGTTACGTGGTTTTATTGACAGACAGACACCGCAGGCATAGCCTGCGGTGTCTGTTATTATTCGTCCGATAGTTGTTAATACGCTTTGCCTCAGGAAATAGCAATAGCAGAAATGGATACAGTTGCCTTTTCGCCTGTATGAGGTACGATTTCAACAGTATGCTTGCCTGTTTCCTCGAAGGAAATTACTTCAACAGCTTCAACGTAGTTGCCCCAGCCGTTAGGGAAGTTGCCGTCAACAGTTGTCACAACCTCGCCGTCAACCACTACGTCAAATAAACCGCCCATAGTTGTAAGCTCGGCGTAGAAAATACCGATGTTCTTTGCTTCAACCTCGAACTTGAGATTGCCTACGCCGTCAAATGTACCGTCGGAGGAACGTACCATCCAGCGTCCGCCGAAGTTGCCGAAGGTAGTAAGGTCTGTCTTCCAGCCCTCAGCAGAAACAGGAGTTGTGTTTTCGGGAGTAAGGATAGTTGCGTTTTCATACTTGTTTTCTGTAAAGGGTACGGACAGGTCGCTTTCGTTTTCGGTATCAATGGAGTCAACGTTGTCAATTACATCCTGTAAATAAGCAGTGATGATTTCTGTAAGTACAGCGTGGCCGGGAATGTTGGGGTGAATGTTATCGTCGGAAATATCATCCCATACAATGTGACCCTTGTCGATTACGTCAAGGATAGCTTCACGATAGGAAATCATAGGAATATCATAAGCTATGCACACGTCGGAATGGTAATCCTGGAAGCTTGTGCCGTCCTCCTGTGTCATTGCAATTGTAACGATTGCAGGTGCGGATTCGTGATTCCAAAGCTTTCTGATAAGGCTGTCGTAGGAGTTTACGTTTCTTTCGATATTTTCAGTTGTATCATTTACTGTAAAGTCAATGAATACAAGGTCGGGATTCTTTGAGAGGACATCACGGTCTGCTCTGTGAACACCGATATAAGAGCCTGTAGCGCCGATACCTGCACGCACATATTCGATTTCTGCATCGGGGAACTGAGCGATAAGCCAGTCGGTTGTAAGTCTTGCATAGCATAAAGTGTCGCCTGCACTGGAGCCCTGAGTGATAGAACCGCCGAGATACGCTACAGTGATTTTTTCACCTGCCTGAGCCTTCTTTACTACCTTTGCAAGTCTTGCCTGGTTCCCCTTTATGTAAGTTGAAAGAGCAATCATTCTGTCGGTAATGCCGTTTTCGATAACGTATTCGCTGTCCTCGGGAATTTCAATTCCTGCGTAAATAGCGTTTTCCTTTTCAGCCTTTGCTTCAGCAATAGCGTCAGGACTCAATGTACCGCATATGGAGCATACCTTTGTGTCAATGACCTCACCGCATTCGCAGAGCCAGAGGTCAACGGTTTCGGCAGGAGTCTCGGAAGCAGTTGTTGTAGCTTCTGTATCTGCCGCTGTTGTAGTGGTTGCTTCTTCGGTTGTTGCACTGTTGCAGCCTGCAATTGTAAGAAGCATAGCCGCAGTGCATAATAATGAGAGAAATTTCTTCATATCCTTTATCCTTTCTGTATGTGCTTAATATATCGTTTATACTATACCATTTTTTTGCTTAAAAGTCAATATTTTTAACTTTTCTATTGAATTTTTTTACTTAATATGCTATGATATTTACAACAAAATAAAGCGAGGTAATTTACAATGGCTGTTTTCACCGCAGATAACAAGGCTTTTTCCTACATGGGCAGAGTCGATTTTTCCGATAAATCCGCCCCCATGCTTATTTACGCAGGCAGCAGCGTCCGCTGCCGCTTTAAGGGAACATATCTTAAAGCGACCCTTGATAACGTATGTATGCACATCTACACCTCTTTCGGTGCAGTAATTGACGGAATTCAGTACAAAATTGATATGAAGAACGAGAACGGTGCGGCTGAATATACAGTTGCTGAAAATCTCTCCGACGAGGAGCATACTCTTATTATTTTCAAGAGACAGGGTGCTGCTCACTATTTCAGATTCGTTTCACTTGAGACTGACGGGGAAGTGCTTCCTTCCGCTGAAAAGTATGACTTGAAGCTTGAATATTACGGCGACAGCGTGTCAGCAGGTGAGGTTACCGAGGCATTATATTTTGACGGACATTGCGACCCTGAAAATCACGGCAGTATCTACGATAACAGCTATTTCAGCTATACATGGATTTTAGCACGCAGACTGAACGCCGAGTTCTATAACAACTCTCAGGGCGGTATTGCGCTTTTTGATAAGACAGGCTATTTCTATGACAAGGAACTTACAGGTCTTGAAACTACCTACAATAAGCTCAGCTACGTGCCTTACGCACCTATGGGAATGACAGAGTGGGATTTCAGCCGTTACACTCCCGACATCGTAGTTTTTGCAATAGGACAGAATGACGCAAGCCCCGATCCAAAGGCAATTTTTGATAAGGAATATGCCGAAAAGTGGAAGTCGAAGTATAAGGAAATTGTCCTTGAGTTAAAGGAACGCTACGGTGATGTTAAATTCCTGCTTATCACAACCGTTTTAATGCACGACTCCCGTTGGGACGAGGTGCTTGATGAAATCAAGGAGGAGCTGGGCGATTTCGTTTATCGCTACCGCTTTAACCGTAACGGTGCCGCAACCCCCGGTCACCCCAGAGCTACCGAGCAGGCAGAAATGGCGGTTGAATTAGAGCAGTTCATCAAGGCAAATATGTTATGATTGAGCTGATAAATAATATCGGCCGCATACATACGACACCTATGGGCATCGAACGCATAAATCGTAATCTATCCATTGACGCCGACCCCGTGGAGTGGTGCAAAGCGGCAATTCTCAGCCCTGAGGCGATTATCGAACGCAAGGGCAAAAACTGGTATATCACAGCAAAAGGTGCGGTAGTTACCGTGAATGCTCATAGCCTTACAATTATAACCGCACACAGGATAAAGGAAAACCTATGAATCTTTTACCATTTTTCAAGGCAGTGCTGGACGAGGACAAAGCCCCTGTGGTACTCTGTGACCTTGAACATACGATTATCTATATGAATCCCGTTGCCTGCCAGCGTTATGAAAAGCAGGGCGGAGCAGACCTTCTGGGCAGAAGCCTTCTTGACTGCCATAACGCAAAGTCAAACGAAATGATAAACCGTGTTCTTGACTGGTTCAGGGCAAGCCCCGACAATAACCGTATTTTCACTTTCCACAATGAAAAGGAAAACAAGAATGTATATATGGTTGCACTCCGTGATGAAAGCGGTGATTTAATCGGCTATTACGAAAAGCACGAATATCGCAACCCTGAAATTCAGAGTAAATACAATATGACATAAGAAAAACCCCGTGCTTAGCACGGGGTTTCCAGATTGTCGAAAAAGTCCAGCGAAAAAGCTGGGCTTTTTTAAATTTTTGTGATATAAT
>CAZGRB010000130.1:3704-6443 GCA_964527695.1 uncultured Ruminiclostridium sp. | reverse complement strand
GAATGCTTCCTCTTACGCGGGTACAGGAAAGAATGCTGGAAAACGCCCTGAACCGTGGAGAATACCTGAGTGCAAGCTGGAATAATTTCAGCAGTATAAATAAATTCACAGGTTCTATGTCTCTGTATAAGGCAATGCTTGAGGGCATTACGGATTTTGAAGCACCGTACAGCATCACTCTCAGCTGTATCAACAGTGGCGGAGCAATATATACACCTTTTCTCGCAAGAACAGGAACAGGCAGAAAGCCCATAACCGTAACACTCAACGAAAGAATGACAAAAGCGGAAATTTCGGACGATGAGGGGAACACCATTGATTACAGCTCAATGGTTATGCTTGCGGTAAAGGCGGAGCTTGAAAAGGGCAACGAAGCCGCACTGCCCTTTGCTTTTCCGAGAGCGGCGGATGTAATGGCGGAGCAGTACGGAAAGCATATTGAGCGTTTCTACACAAGCTCAATGGATAACCGTGATATGAATGCACGCAACATTGCCTCGGAGGAGAAATTCCTGTATGACGGCTTTATTCTTGCAGTTACAGTGCTTAAGTATATGACAGAGAAAGCATTATCCGTAAAGGAAGCGCTTGAACACCTTCCAAGGTATTCGGGAATGAGGAAATTCATATATATTTCCTGTCCTCCGCAGAAGATTCTTGGAAAAATAAGTGAAGGCTGTCCTGCAGAAAACGAGGGGGTTGTGATTTCAGGTGATAAGGAACGGCTTTTTCTCCGCTCAAACAAGAAAGGTAACGGTCTTTACCTCTTTGCGGAAAGCGCCAGCAGTGAAACTGCCGCAGAGCTTTGCGTCAGGGCGGAAAAGCTTATCAAGGATATAATGAACGAAAATGACGGACGATGAAATCCTCTGTCTCACTTATTTATAATATATCCGTATTGACAATTTCAGGAATTTGTTATATAATTGAAAATGAATTGCTATGTGTTATAACAGAGTAAATCTGTTCAGTATAAATCAATAAATATTCCGCACTTTTACGGTTTAAATGTATTGCATACCATAAATCAATACTTTTTCAATACAGCGGTGTGTGTCTGTGACAGTACCGTCTTATGGCTCAGACGCCGCCTGAACCGCTGTACATATATTTGTACCGCCGTAACTGCGGAAAAGAAAAGAGGACAAATGCAGAAAAATAATCAGAACAACAAGGAAACAGCAAATAAGACAAAGACAACAAGAAAGCCTGCGGCAAAGGCTTCTGCCGCAAAGCAGTCCAGACAGACAAGACAGGCAAAGCAGATGAAGCAGCCTGTTCAGGCGAAAGCAGATACAGCAAAGAAGAAGACTCCCAGAGCTTCCTCACGTGCAAAGCAGACAGCACAGGATTCCGCTGTTCAGGCAAGAAATACACGCAGAGCTTCCCAGAAGAATGTACGAAAAACATCTCCCCTTAAGATTATTCCCTTAGGCGGTCTTAACGAAATCGGAAAAAATATGTATCTGTATGAAACAGATAACGATATGTTCATTATTGACTGCGGTCTCGCATTCCCTGATGATGATATGCTGGGTGTTGACCTTGTAATTCCCGATTTCACATATGTTGAGAAAAACAAGGAAAAGCTCCGTGGTATTGTGCTTACACACGGTCACGAGGACCATATCGGAGGTCTTGCGTATTTACTCAAGAAGGTCAATGTTCCTGTATATGGTACAAGACTTACTATCGCCCTTGTTGAACACAAGCTCCGTGAACACGGCATCTTAAGCCAGTGCAATCTTAACGTGGCAACTCCCCGTCAGACAGTAAAAATGGGTTGTATGTCCGTTGAATTCATAAGAGTAAACCACTCTATCCCAGACGCCTGCGCATTTGCAGTTCATACACCTGCAGGTGTTGTTATCCACACAGGCGACTTCAAGGTTGACTACACACCCATCGAGGGCGGTATCATTGACCTTGCGCGCTTCGGAGAGCTGGGCAACAACGGTGTGCTTGCGCTCCTTTCGGAAAGCACCAATGCGGAACGCCCCGGATATACAATGTCCGAGCGCAGAGTGGGAAACACTTTCAGAAATTTCTTTTCAAGCGCAGAGGGAAAGCGTATTATCGTTGCAACCTTTTCCAGCAATATCCACAGAATCCAGCAGATTATCGACTGTGCGGCAGCTTACGGCAGAAAGGTTGCGGTTTCGGGAAGAAGCATGATAAACGTACTCCAGACCGCTATTGAGCTGAATTATATCCGTGTACCCAAGAATATCCTTGTGGATATTGACAAAATCGGAAAAATGCCTCCCGAGGAGGTTGTAATTATCACAACGGGAAGTCAGGGCGAGCCTATGTCCGCACTTTCCAGAATGGCTACCAATGACCATAGACAGGTTACAATAACACCTCAGGATTTAATTATTATTTCCGCAACTCCAATCCCCGGCAATGAAAAGCTGGTTGGCAGGGTTGTAAACGAGCTTATGAAGGCAGGAGCAAGCGTAGTCTATGAAGCTATGTACGATGTACACGTTTCGGGTCATGCCTGCCAGGACGAGCTGAAGCTTATGATTTCCCTTACACGTCCCAGGTTCTTTATTCCTATCCACGGCGAGTACAAGCATATGTTCAAGCACACGGAGCTTGCCCGTCAGCTGGGTATTCCCGATGAAAACATATTTATTGCAGACAACGGCACTGTGCTTGAAACCGACGGCAGCGAAATGAAGGTGACAGGTCAGGTTACAGCAGGACGAGTGCTTATCGACGGACTGGGCGTAG
>CAZGRB010000130.1:0-3694 GCA_964527695.1 uncultured Ruminiclostridium sp. | reverse complement strand
ATGTCGGCTCAGTTGTACTCCGTGACAGAAGACATCTTGCAGAGGACGGTCTTATTATTGTGGTTGCCGCTGTTGATAAGGCAGCAGGTAAGGTTGTATCAGGTCCCGATATTGTTTCCAGAGGCTTCGTATATGTCCGTGAATCGGAGGAGCTTATGGAAGAATCCCGCAACCTTATGCGCTCGGCTATGGAAAAGACCCTTGCACCCAACGTCCGTGAATGGAATACTGTAAAGGGCGTCATGAAGGATACTCTCGGAAGCTTTATCTTCCAGAAAACAAGAAGAAGCCCCATGATTCTCCCTATTATAATGGAAATCTGACTTTATTTCTCCGTGAAAGGAGTGTTTACGCTTGAAAAATTATTTCCGTGATTCGGGACTTGTATTTTCAGTCATTGCACTGCTGATAGTTTCGGTAGCAATGCTGATATTCTCATATACCGCATCAATGAAAGCATTCTGTATGTTTGCTCCCCTTCTCGTTCTTGCAGCAGGTTTTACGGCTGCAAAGCTTATTTCTGCGACACAGAAGAATTTTCAGTATTTCGCACGCATTGACGAAGAAATCGAGCAGCTGGAACGTGTTTCCCTCTATGATATTCCCCTGAGCGTTACAATCGTTGACAATACCAATAAAATCGTATGGTTCAACAATGAATTTGCACGCTGTTTCGAGGAAGAAGCCGTTTACGGCAGTTCTATAGAAGTCATCACCAAGCTCAGCTTCGACAAGCTTATCGGCAAGGAAGGTTACGAAATCAAGTACAAGAACTGCTATTACAGGGTTTATGCAACCGTGCCCCAAGAAAAGGACGCAAAGGAAGTATATATGATTTACTTTGCCGACATTACTAAGCTGCGTATCCTTGAAATTGAGAAGCGTATGTCACAGCCTGTGGTAATGCTGTTCGTAATCGACAGCTACGAGGAACTGTTCGGCGGAAGTACAGAAAGCGAAACCGCAAATGTTACGGTACAGATTGACCGACTGCTTGAAGATTTTGTAAGCGGAACCTCGGGTATCCTCAAAAAACACAGCAAGGACCGCTTCTGGGCGGTTGTGGAGGAAAAGCATATCCGAGCCCTTATCGAAGAAAAGGTCAAGATTCTTGACCAGGTGCGCGAAATTCAGGTAAACGACCGAATGAGCGTCACTCTTTCAATCGGTATCGGACGCACTGCAAAAACAATTGCCGAAAGTGAAGCCTTTGCAAAGCAGGCCCTTGACATGGCGCTGGGCAGAGGCGGCGACCAGGCGGCTATCAAAACAAGCAACGGCTTTGAATTCTACGGTGGTGTTTCCATGGGTGTTGAACGTCATACCAAGGTCAAGACCCGTATTATCGCAAACTCGCTGATTGAAGCAATTGAAGGCGCTGACGATGTTTACATAATGGGTCATCGCAACAGCGACCTTGACAGCGTGGGCTCATCGGTTGGTCTTGCGGCGGCGATAAAACGCCTCGGCAAGGAAGCATATGCCGTTATTGACAAGAACACTACCCTTTCAATCCAGCTTTACGACTACCTTAACGAAAAGGATAAATCGGGTATTTTTACAACCCCTACACAGGCTATCGAAAACTTCAAGGAAAATTCACTGCTGATTATTGTAGATACCCACAATCCGCAGATTGTTGATGTTCCCGAGCTTTTAGAGGACGCAAAGAAGCTGGTTATTATCGACCACCACAGAAAGATGGTCAACTACATTGATACATCAATGATTTTCCACCACGAACCATATGCTTCCAGTGCTTCGGAAATGGTTACCGAGCTTTTGCAGTATTTCGGTGACGCAGGAAAAATTTCTTCCTTCCATGCTGAGGCATTACTGGCGGGTATTACTCTCGACACAAAGAATTTTACCCTCAGAACAGGTGTCAGAACCTTTGAAGCGGCGGCTTTCCTGAGAAAGCTGGGCGCTGATACCGTAAATGTAAAGACTATGTTTGCAAGCTCTATCCACAGCTACAAGCAGAAAACGGAAATTGTAAGCTCAGCGTGGATTTACAAGAACTGCGCAATTGCCTCAACCGATAAGGCAACCGAAGAAATAAGGGTTGTTGCGGCACAGGCGGCAGATGAACTGCTTGGCGTTTCCGATGTTTCGGCATCCTTTGTTCTTTCAAGAACAGGAAATGACGAAATTTCCCTCAGCGGACGTTCACTCGGTGCGGTCAATGTCCAGCTTATAGCCGAAAACTTAGGCGGCGGCGGTCATCAGACCATGGCAGGCGCACAGCTGAAGGGGGTCACCTTTGAGGAGGCAACCGAAAAGCTTAAGGCGGCTATTGACAAGTATTACAGCGACCTTAACACATAAGAAAGGATGATATAAAATGAAGGTTATTTTATTACAGGACGTGCAGGGCACAGGTAAAAAAGGCGAAATCAAGGAGGTAAAGGACGGCTTTGCAAGAAACTGCCTCATCAAGAAGAATCTGGCAGTTGAAGCTACAAACCAGAACCTCAATATCCTTGACGGGCAGAAGGCTCACGCACAGCACAAGATTGACACGGATATAGCTAACGCAAAGAAGATTGCCGAGACAATCGAGGGCAAGACCTATTCCACAAAAATCAAGGCAGGCGCAGGCGGAAAGCCCTTCGGCTCCGTTACTGCAAAGGATGTTGCAAAGATGATAAAGGATGCAGAGGGTCTTGATGTTGACAAGAAGAAAATCGTATGCAAGGATATCAAGACATTCGGTGTTCACGAGGTTGAAGCAAAGCTCTACAACGGCGTATCGGCTAAATTCAAGGTACAGGTTACAGAACTTTAATCCCCTTTATTTTAAGGAAAAGGAATGATAAAAATGGCGGAATTTGATATTTCCGATGCTAATTTACCTTTTAATATTGACGCTGAGCAGACTCTGCTCGGCGCACTTATTCTTGATTCACAGCTTATTACACGAATCAATGACAGAATTACTCCCGACCATTTTCATATAAAAACCCACAGCGGAATTTACGGCGTTATAAGTATGCTGTTCGTTTCGGGCGAGGAAATCAACATCATCAGCGTTATTGAAAGATGCACACGACAGGGCGTTTTTGAATCAAATGATGAAGCAAGAAAATATATTTTCAAGCTTACCGAAAGCTCCATTGACTCCGCAAGTGTAGAGGGTCTTGCAAGGATTCTGGAAGAAAAGTTTCTGGTAAGACAGCTTATTGTTGCTTCAAAGGATATCTACGACCTGGCAACCTCCAATACGGAAGACCCCCAGAAGCTTCTGGATTTTGCAGAGAAGAAGATTTACGATATCCGAAACGAAAAGGAAATAAAGGGTCTCAGGGCTATCGGCCCTCTTGTAAGAGACCAGCTGAGAGAGCTTGTTCATATCAATGAACATCCCGAAGACGCAAACAAGAAGGGTCTCAGCTCAGGCTTCCCTTCGCTGGATAAGGTTATTTTCGGCCTTAACCCTTCCGACCTTATACTGATTGCTGCCCGTCCTGCTATGGGTAAGACATCGTTTGCCATGAATATTGCAGTAAACGCTGCCCGTATCAACAAGGGCAAAAAGGTTGCGGTATTCAGTCTGGAAATGTCGGCTGAACAGCTTGTTGCACGTATGCTTTCCTCGGAAGGACGTATTTCTTCTGACCAGCTGAGGACAGGGCGGTTTGAAAAATCACAGTGGCGCGGTATTCACGAAGCAGCTGAAATGCTTAATCAGATT
>CAZGRB010000129.1:0-6479 GCA_964527695.1 uncultured Ruminiclostridium sp. | reverse complement strand
ACACCGAGAAGCATTGCTCTTGCGATTGTATCATACATAAGCTGTAAGCTGGAGTTACCGCCCACGATAATTTCATCTTCAGCTACACCGAGAAGAGGACGCATAAGCTCCTTTGCTTCGGGAATACCGTCAAGAACACCATAGTTACGGCAGTCGATACCATTTTCGGATTTATAATCGCCGTCAAGGCAGTGAGTAAGCATTTCAATGGAAAGGTTGAGCTGCTCGGGAGCAGGCTTACCACGGGACATATCAAGCTTTAAATTCTTTGCCTTGTAGGCCTCATACTGAGCTGTAAGCTCAGCCTTAAGTTCATTAAGCTGTTCTACGGAATAATCACTATACATCAGGGGATTCCTCCAGAATATTTTTATTATATTATTTCATTTACTATTATACACTATTCAAAAAAAATTGCAAGCTTGAAAATACAAACTTGCAAAAATATTTTAAACTTTCGTTAATTATGACAACTGACAGGCAAAATCTGACATTATTCCTGTTCAATATATTCAGCAACTGTAGATGCGTCATCAATGCTGTATACAGAAACTATATGTCCTTCCGCATCCTCGGAAACAGAAACGTTTATTCTTATGAAGCAATCACTGATAACCGTGGTAGGAAATATCGATACGCTCTCAATATCAAATACGTACTGAAGCACAATAGCGCCTGAAGTTCCATTGAAAGTAATTTTGGTATCACCGTAATTTCTCAGGTCAACAGTCATACCTGTTCCCTCTTCATTGATAAGAGGAACCTCTTTTCGTACAACGCTGAGATAATCCTGACTTTCCGCTGTCACTTCATCTATTGTAACATTGTTGGTAATTACCTCAAGACGAAGATTGGTCAGGGTGAAATTTGCACGTGTCTGTCCTTCTGCAAGCTGCTGGACAACCTTAGTGGAAAGCATAAAATAATCATCCTTTGTACTTCCCTTGTAGACGCTTGTGTGAAACGCAGGATAAAATTCAGGCTCGCCCGATTCAAGAGCCGCCTTCAGTATTTCCTCTTCGGTAAATTCAAGCGATATAAGGTCTTCAAGCTTTGCATTATATTCTTCAAAATCCACATCCGAGCTGTAAAGACGCTTTACAGAATGGCTGTTGTTTGCGGTGTCGGATTCATAATCACCTACATATACAATTTCACGGACATGAAATTCATTATAGGTGTAAAAACCGACTGTTCCTATTACAAGTATAATAAGGAAAACTATAATTACTCTTCTCAATTTTAAAGTCCTTTCCTGCGCTGCTTTAAATACAATACAAATTGGTATCCCATGCAGGTATATACGGATGATGTCTCAGGAACATCCTGTAACCGGGATTAAGGCTGTGTACCAGAAGCGGAAGCTTTACCATATCCTCTGTACGATGATAAAGCGAAACTATAAGACGGGGTCTATACTTCTTTATGGTTTCTGCACTTCCAAGGAGTGCCTGTTCCTCGCTGCCCTCAACATCATATTTTATAAGGGTTGCCTTTTTTCCTCCGAGAATGCTGTCCACGCTTCTTGCCTCAGTTTCGATTGCCCTGCCCTTTGTTTCCTCAGAACGGTTATCGGTAAGTGCGGAGTTTCTGCCTGATTTACTGTAAAAAGTAAGCACAGTGTCTTCATTCCATGCAGCAGCGTTATGATGCTCAAAAATTCCTGAGCCTAAGGCATAATGGCGGCGGCGCAGTTTTGAATAATTGCGGCGGTCAGGCTCAAGAGCATATATCTTTTCAAATTTCTTGTTTGTAAGCTGAAGAAACTCTTCCACGGTGTCGCCGTTATAAGCGCCTAAATCAACATAGGTTTCCTTATCATGAAGTTTAAGCAGGTCGTATGCCTCGGATTTGGGCGTTTCACAGGAGCGGAGAAGCGAAATATCACCTGTAACCCTGTACTTCATCAGCGTTTCAAAAACTTCACGGGATTTTGCGTCGGAAAGCATAGGCAGAAGCTGCATAATATCAGCTTCATGGTCAGAAATATAGTCGCTGTCAAAAAGCCCTCCGCCAATAACAGGAACATCGGGAGCAACAACCTCATGACGAAGCGAAATCTCATTTATACGCTCCATTACTTCGGGAAGATATGTACCGAAGCAGATGACAACTATGAAATCATCATACTGTTCTTCTATTTCTGAAAGCTTCTTTACCTTATAACCCTTGAAATAGTGACCACGCACAAATTCATCGCTTGCCATAAATTCAGCAGGCTTTATGCCGTACTTATCAAATACAGCAAGTATCTTTTCAGCACCGTCACCCATACCGTACATGACAATAGGCTTATCCGTTTCAGCAAGTTTTTCCCAGACGCCTATTACAGGCTCATATACATTTCCTTCGAAATTATCCAGCATTTTATCAATCCTTTAATCCTTATTATTCTACAGTAACAGACTTTGCGAGGTTTCTGGGCTTATCTACATCACAGTCACGGAGGACAGCAGTATAGTATGCAATAAGCTGAAGCGGAACAACTGCCACAAGAGGCATAAGAAGCTCCCTTACCTTCGGGATATATACAGGGTAGTCAACGCTTCCCTCTTCAAGCTCCGTACCCTCGGCACATACCATAATTACAGTCGCGCCACGGGACTTTACTTCCTTGACGTTACTCTGTGTCTTATCAAAAAGCTCCATCTGAGTTGCAACAGCGATAACAGGCATTCCGCTTTCGATAAGTGAAATTGTACCGTGCTTAAGCTCACCTGCCGCATAGCTTTCAGAATGGATATAGGAAATTTCCTTCAGCTTCAGCGAACCCTCCATGCTGAGAGCATAGTCAAGACCTCTGCCGATATATAAAAGACTTTCGGCGCTCATAAGCTTGGATGCAACATACTGATACTGATCCATATTTTCTGTGCACACCTTAACCTTTTCAGGAACATTAAGCATCTCGTAAGTATATTCCCTGCATTCTTCTGCGGTAATCATGCCTCTTGCATACGCAATCTTGAACGCAAAAAGGTACATGAATGCAGTCTGAACCATATACGCCTTGGTTGAGCATACGGAAATTTCAGGTCCTGCAAGTGTATACATTACCATTTTAGCTTCACGGGCAATGGAAGAACCGACTACATTTACAATTGCAAGAGTATCTGCACCGATTTCGTTCGCCATCTTGAGAGCAGCCTTTGTGTCGGCAGTTTCACCGGACTGAGAAATAATAATAACAAGGTCATCTTTGCTTAAAAGGGGCTTTCTGTAACGGAATTCGGAAGCGATATCCACAATTACAGGTGTGCGTGCAACACTTTCAATAATATACTTGCCTACTATACCTGCATGCATTGCAGAGCCGCAGCCGACAATGAACACGTGTCTGTAATTACGAAGCATTTCATCTGTAAGACCACATTCGCTGAAATCAACGAGACCGTCCTTGATACGGGGAGAAATTGTATTTTTAAGTGCCTGGGGCTGCTCGGTTATTTCCTTGAGCATAAAGTGCTTGAAGCCGCCCTTGGAAGCTGCTTCAACGTCCCATGTAGCAGTGTGAAGCTCTTTTTGAATTACATTTTTGTGAATATCATAAAAAATAACACCATTCCTGTCAATCTCGGCAATCTCCCCCTCTTCAAGAAGGTAATAATCCTTTGTTCGGTTAAGAATTGCGGTAACGTCGGAAGCTATGAACATTTCACCCTTGCCGACACCGACAATAAGGGGGCTTTCTTTTCTTACAGCAAAAATCTTATCCTTGAAATCACGGAAGATAATACCTAAAGCGTATGCGCCCTCAATTTCGCCGATTGTAGAAATAACAGCGTCAATCGGACTTCCCGAATAATTATAATCCAGAAGCTTTGCAACCGTTTCGGTATCTGTTTCGCTGTCAAAGGTGTAGCCCTTTGACACGAGAAATTCCTTTATTTTTCGATAATTCTCAATAATACCGTTATGAACTACCGAAACCCGCTTATTGCCATGAGGGTGACTGTTTATATCACTTGGTTCTCCGTGAGTTGCCCAGCGTGTGTGACCGATACCTGAAACGGCAGTAAGGCTACCCGCTTCAGAAAGTTTTACCTCAAGACCATCCTTGATTCTTCCTTTTGCTTTTATTGTTTCAATTTTATCGTCTTCAAAAACAGCGATACCTGCGCTGTCATAACCTCTGTACTCAAGTTTGGAAAGTGCTTCAACCAGAATATCAGTACAAGCGCTGCCGCCTGTATAACCTACGATACCACACATAAAAAATTTCCTTTCCGGGCGCTTTTGCACCACGATACATATATATTTTAAATTATATCACAAAAATACTTGTTTTGCAATATTTTGCTGATATTTTTTGCTGATAGCAACTAATGCCCTGCAGTAATAACTGCAAGGCATTAATTCATACAAGAGTTTTCATTAAACGTTCGATTTCTGCTCTTTCGGCAAGACCATCTGAAAAGGCAGTTGCTCCTCCGCAGGCAGTGCCAAGCTTCAGTGCATAAGCATAATCACCGTTCTCCAAACCAGCAATAAAGCCTGCAACCATGGAATCGCCTGCACCTACGGAATTTCTGACAGTTCCGCTGCAAACACCGCAGGTATGTTTATTGCCGTTTTCATCAAAGAGCATTGCCCCGTCTCCTGCCATGGAAACAAGAACATTTCCTGCACCCATTTCACGAAGCTTCAAAGCGTATTTTTCTATATCAGACGTATTATTAATTTCTGTGCCGAACATTTCGCCAAGCTCATGGTTGTTCGGTTTGATAAGAAAAGGCTTGTATTTAAGCACGTTAAGCAGAAGCTTTCCCGAAGCGTCAACAACGGCACGTATTCCTCTTCCGTCAAGGTGCGCAAGTATTTTTTCATAAATACCCGAACTCATTGTTTTCGGAATACTTCCCGCAAGTACTATCGTATCACCGTCGTTCATAGCGTTGAGCTTTCGGAACAATCCTTCAACCGCTTCTTCGGTTATAACAGGACCCTGACCATTTATTTCAGTTTCTTCAGATGATTTTACCTTTACATTTATACGTGAAAAACCATTATCAAGTCTTATAAAATCAGCGTCAATTCCCTTTTCACGCACCCCTTTTTCAATTGCATCACCTGTAAAGCCTGCAATAAAACCCAGTGCGGAGGATTTTATTCCAAGCTCAGACAAGATGAATGAAACATTGATACCCTTTCCGCCTATAAAATAAGCTTCGGAGGTGGTGCGATTAACGGTTCCTGTTTTTATTTCATCGGTATGGATTACATAATCAATTGCAGGATTAAAGGTTACGGTATAAATCATAGGCTTTCCTTTCGGATTTAACTGTTCTTTTTTGTGATTTTGGCAAGAGGTTTGTAAATAAAGAATACAACCACTGAGCAAACTACGAATTTTATGAAAGTAAACGGCGCATTGAACCAGATAAGCGCATCCCAGAGAGTTACAGCAGGAGGAGCACTTATACCAAAAATTTCAGTCTGTAATGCAACAACCTCGCTGTACATTCCTATGATTGCTTCTTCGGTAAGGCCAAAAGCACTCATATAGAATGGATAAGTAATAAAATAATTTATAAAAATACTTGCAACAGCGGAAATCAGTGCACCTACCAGCATTGCAGCAACTGCCATCTTCTTGGTAGGCTTAAGCTTGTAAATGATTCCCGCAGGAAGTACGCAGGCAGCACTTGTAAGGAAGTTCGCAAGTTCGCCTATACCAACCGAGCTTGAAGTTGCAATGTGGATTACATTCTTGATAAGACACACGATGACTCCTGAAACGGGAGAAACAAGGAATGTAGCAAGAATTGCGGGTAAATCGGAAAAATCAAGCTTTATAAATCCCGGCACAAATACAGGAACAGGAATTTCAAACATCTGAAAAACTGTTGCCAGTGCGCCTAAAATCGCAGTGATAGTTAAAAAGCGTATTTTCTTGTTGTTCATAAATTGTCCTTTCCGCAGGGCAAAAGAAGATAAAAAGCCCCGATTGAAGACAATCGGGGCGCAATAACGCAAAGGTTATAATGTTTCTTCCATCCGGACTATACCGTCGGTTTCGGAATTTCACCGAATCTTGCCAAAAAGGCTCGTGGACTTTACCACCGGTGGAGAATTTCACTCCGCCCTGAAACATAAATTGTTATTGAATTTTAAATTATTCCTGACAGCCGCAGTCGCAGTCGCAATCCTCAAGAGCGGATAAATCAAACTCAAGAGTTTCACCGCAGTTGGGGCAAGCAATAGAACCGCTTGCAATTACGTCAAAATCAGTAGTGATTGTATTGTCGCAGTTAGGACATGTGATTTCATACATATCCTCGTCGCAACAGCAATCATCATCTTCACAGCCACAGTCGCAGTCATCATCGCAGTAAATCTCATCTTCAAGGTCATAAACTGCGTCTTCAAGATCGGAAACTACGTCTGTAACATCAGCAAGATCAGAGTCGATATCTTCGATATTGAGAGCGATATCGCCGAGAACATCGATAATTGCGTTGATAACCTTACCTTCGTTT